>DATKTE010000265.1:0-8309 GCA_035531295.1 Alphaproteobacteria bacterium | reverse complement strand
CTGACATAAAAAAGTCGCCATGCCCTTCATATCCATGCGCTTTTTCCCGAGGAATCAAAAGCAAGAGTGCATCCATTTTTTTTTCATTCCATGCGTCTTCCATGGCACTTAAGCTTTCACTGCCTTGGCTCCAGATACTATCTCCATTGAGAGTAAAAAAGGGCTCTTTCCCCAGGAAAGGCAACGCTTTTTTAATTCCTCCTCCTGTTTCAAGTAAAATCTCTTCACGAGAAATCAACGTATCTGGATGATGCTTTTGGATATAGTCTTCTACCAAAGGAGCAAGATAATGGGTATTCACCACAATATTTGAAACATGGGTCATTTTCAGATGCTCAAAAGCCCGTCCGAGCATGGTATTTCCCGCAACTGGAATGAGTGGCTTTGGGAGAGTCTCCGTCAAGGGCCACATACGCTTACCTAAGCCTGCTGCTAAAATCATAGCGCTTTTGATCATCTCAGACCCGCATACGTATCAAACCATTCCCGTACATTTGTAAGAGAAGGGTGTTGTAAATCTCGAGCTAGGACCTTCTTTACCCGAGGTAAATGAGCAAGGTACTTATGCTTTCCATCCCTTTTCGCAAGCCTGGAAAAAACACCAAGTATTTTTGTACTTCTCTGAGCTCCCCAAAGGGTATAACTTGCCCAAAAGTCTTCTCTGGAAAGATCAGGGAACGCTTCAAAGTAAGTTTCAAGCATTTCCTTCGCAAATTGAGGAGAGATATCTCGTCGAGCGTCTTCTAGCAAGGAAACCAAATCATAACTAATAGGCCCCCAGACCGCATCTTGAAAATCAATAAATCCGCATCGATTAAATCCTTGCCGGATGGGTAGCCATAGAAGATTATCTATCAATACGTCGCGCATCACTATACTTTCAGGCAGAATAGGTTGGCTTTTAAATGCCTTCGCCCAAACCTCTTTGAAATCCTCTATTGCCTTTTCTGAAAGGGAAAGGCCATACCATTCTGTAAAGACTTCCGCTTCTTTCAGAAAAGCTTCAGAATTATAGTGAGGAAAGTTACCCATATTTTCAGAAGCTTTCTGATGGAGATGGATAAGGGCATTCATTGCTTCCCCATAAAGAAGCTTTTCACAGACACCCTCTTCCAACGCTTTTCTATAAAGAAGGTCGCCAAAGTCTTCAATCAGCAAAAATCCATGGGTATGGTCACTTCCGAAAATACGAGGGACTGAAAGACCGACATCATTCAATAATTCAGCGATATATTGAAAGGGTACCGTTTTTTCATCAGGCGGCGGCGCATCCATCAAAAGGGCATTTGGCAAACGGAAGTAGCGTCTTTTAGAGGCGTCCACAGGAAGAGAGATTACAGTTTCTTGATGAAGTCCTTCTCGTTTAAGAAAGGCAGCGCGCAAGACTGCTCTTTCCTCTTCAAATAAATCGGTCTTTCCAACCTGTAATGCTGAGGATACGTTCATTCTCCTGACTTCCATAATTGAATTCTATTTCAAGGCAATCACGTGGGCGCGTTGCCCCCAGACGCTCTGGCCATTCAATAAGGGATACACCGTTAAGTGTGGCTTCTTCAATCCCCAATTCGTACACTTCATCAGGATTCTTAAGCCGATATAAATCAAAATGCCACACCATAAAATGGGGAGCATCATAGGTCTGAACTAATGTAAATGTGGGACTTGGAACTTCCGTCATTTCCCCGCATAAAGCTTGAATAAGCGCCCGTGCAAAGGTGGATTTCCCTGTGCCCAGATCACCCTTTAATAAGACCACGTCACCAGGTCTTAAGACGTCAGCAATCTTCCGCGCAAGTGCACCTGTTTCTTCAGGAGTTTGAGATTTAATATAATTTACATTTTTCTGTTGCATCATCAAAACTATGCCATTACTTTCTGGAAATCATCAAGGGGTCATAGCTCAGTTGGGAGAGCGCTACAATGGCATTGTAGAGGTCCGGGGTTCGATTCCCCGTGGCTCCACCAGATATTATACAATTCAATTTCGAACGGCGACGTTAAAAAGACATACATTACACGCTTATCTCTACCAAAATTTTATAAAGTAAGATCGTTGACTCTTGTGCTTTTGTTAAGCGCGCAATTTTCTACTTTCCCTCTTGAGCGTCTTTCCCAAATGAATTACTCCTTGAGAGAAGAAAGAGGTGGGTTATGGCATTAACAGAAACACAAGCATTAGAAATTCAAGACCTTCAAGCACAAACCAATTCCACACGTCGAGACATCTCACTCGGCCTAGAGGAGGTTCTTTATGAAGCTTTCCCCGTCCTGGATCATGGCTTTGTGCGCGTTATGGATTACATGGGAAATGACAGCTCAGTCGTTCAAGCTGCAAGGGTTTCTTACGGAAAAGGGACGAAAAAAGTCACCGAAGACCGGGGGCTTATCCATTACCTTCTCCGCCATTCCCACACGACACCCTTTGAAATGTGTGAGATTAAGTTTCACATCAAGCTTCCTATTTTTGTAGCCCGAGAATGGATCCGTCACCGCACAGCCAATGTAAATGAATATTCCGGGCGGTATTCGATTTTAGATAAAGAATTCTATATTCCTTCTGGCGAGCATCTGGCCGCCCAATCGACGAATAATCGTCAAGGGCGTGGGCAACCACTACCCCCTGAGCAAGCAAACTATGTCATGAAACTCCTCCGTGAAGATGCGGAACGCGTCTATGAACATTATGAAGAGCTGCTTAATGAGGATGGGATGGGTAATATTCGCGATCCGAACAAAGATAAACTCGCAAGAGAGCTAGCCCGCATAAATCTTTCCGTCAATTTTTATACCCAGTGGTATTGGAAGATTGATCTCCATAATTTAATGCATTTCTTAGCGCTACGGGCTGACTCTCACGCTCAATATGAAATCCGCGTTTACGCTGACATTATGTTGGGACTACTTGAGAGATGGGTTCCTTTTACCTACGAAGCCTTTATGCAATACAGAAAAGAAGGGGTTCGCTTTTCAAAAAATGGATTGAACGCTTTGAAAAAAATAGTAAAAGGACAACCCGTTAGCCAAGAAGAAAGCGGAATGAGTAAGCGAGAATGGCAAGAATTTACAGAAAAACTTGATCTCCCTTTATAGACCTTCTATAAGGGAGGTACAAATCTTGGAACAAGAAAACAAAAATAAATCGTTTCGGGGAGTGAGTAATAATATGTCGTCAACCACGCTTACATTAGCTCCTTGGGATGCGGCTATAGTTTTGAAACAAGATGGGACTTTTGAAGCCTCTCTTCCTCAAATTCATGGAGATTATATCCCTGAAAATGTCATTTTAGGCGCAGCCCTTGCCTATGCTTTGCGCAATGAAGACCTGTGTGCCTTGATCCGTGAAAACTTTGAACGAGAGTCAGCCATTGAGTCACGCACTCTAGGGTAGCTATCCCTTAACTCATTGATTTCATGCTTATTTATTCTTTAATGTAAAATCAATGGGTTCGGCTTAAATTTGACATTTCTTAACGATGTGTTAATCTGGGTTCACCTACATGAAGTAGGTTATCTCAAAAAAGGAGGCGTTTTATGTCCGTTTCCCATTATCTCTTAAGTCTTAAGCGTAAATCTAAATACATCAACCAGCTCATCCAAGACGAGCTTTCAAAGCCACTACCGGATTCTCTGATCTTGTTTAAGCTTAAGCTGCAACGACTTCGTCTGAAAGAAAAAATATATAGCCTTGTTTAGGGTTTCAATTTTACTTTTAAAGAAGTCCAGCAATAATGCTGGACTTTTTAATTCACCGCTCCCCCTATTACAGTTTATTAAAATGATTAGAGTTATGTATTTTGTACTTGCAAATGACAGAAACAACTCTTATTTAAAACAGACGTTTAACTATTATTGTGGTATTATTTATGCTTTGTAGATTTTTAAGCCTTATTTTTATTAATGTTATTACTATATCTTCCGCTTTATATGCAGGCGCTGGCGTTCTTCCTATCTTTAAAGATGGTACTGTTCTGGTTGGTATTGAGATTCGCAACGGTCAAAAAGTTGCTTCGGATTTCGGCGGCGGCCAAGACCCAAAAGATGGTGGTGATAATTGTAGAACCGCCACACGTGAAGGCAACGAAGAAACTGCTGGAACATTTAGATTCAAATATCATCAGGTTGCTAAATCGCCTTATGTTTTCCATAATCATCGCGTTGGCGCTTATCAAATGTTTTTTGTGCAAATCGACGGACGTAAACCTCCCATTCAAGAGATTATGAAGAATAAACATGCGATTGAACGGAAGTTGGGTCGTCACCGTGCTCATGTCGAAAAAGTATCCTATACATATGTTGATGCGAAAGCGCTTGTGAATGCTGCTTTTGGTAATGGCCTTCTTCCTGGAACCAATGTTCCTTTGTTTGGCCCTTTTAAAGCCTGTCTGAAAAAGGATGCAAGTAACTCTCGAGGCGTTCTCAATACCCTTATTCATTCCCACTCCAAAGCTGCTCCGAATAAGCAACCACACTTTTCGAAGAAACGCTCTCCTTCAAAGGCCAGGCCTACTTTTAGGCATAGGAATACTCATAGGCAAACACATTCACATAGACATAGACATAGACATAGACATAGACATAGGCAGACTGCTAGACATCGTCGGTCGACATAATATACTTTTTCCTTGCAAAACGATGAAACTAAATATATCTATTTTTTATGTATAATTTTTATTATGGTGTTATTTATGGTTTATAGATATTTAAGTTTTTCTTTTTTAGTTATTGTTTTGCTCTTTACTACTTTATATGTGCTGGGTGCAGGCGTTAACCTTACGGTTGGCAACCACACTGTCCTCCTCGGATTTGAGCCCCATGGTGATATTAAAGTGTGGTCGGATTCTGGCCAAAGGCAAGAACCGAATGAGAGAGGTGACAATTATAACACGACCTCTGCTCCAGGTAACAAAGAAACTGTTTCTCTTCAAGCCCCATCAGCTAATCCAGATAGAAAATCCATTGACAGTCCAGAGCTTATAAATGCGACAATTATCTACTTACCTGAAAAATCCCATACTGTCCCTGTTCAGGCTCCCAAAAAAGCGTCTCCTAAGCGGAAACTTCCTGTAAAGTCGAAAGCTTCAATGGCAAAGCCTGCTTTGAAAACAAAGCCAGCCCCAAAAGCTCAAAACGTCATAGCCATGAGGGCCGCGACTAACCAAAACCAAGCTCCTGCGGAAAGATGCGTGCCTCAGCAAAACGTTGTTTTGATACAAAGCCCTGCACCTCAACCAAGGGTTGTTCACGTTCAGCAACCTATAGCTATAGCTAGACCCATTCCTATCCATCATCATCCATATGTGTCTTATCCAAGACCTGTTCAAATACAGGCACACGTGTCTTTTTCACGGCATACTCATAGACATAGGCATGCTTCTCACCTCAGACATGGTCATCGACATACGACTCATCACAGGCATTCTCATGGACGCAGACATGCATCTTGGAATAGACACGGCCATAGACATCGTCAGCATAGGTAGAACAATTCTAAGCGTATTATTCAAACACTGACTCTCCCCCACGTGTCATCCTAGGACTAGAAAAGGCTTGTTTTTCTCTGAAAAACAATGACTTTTCTTGTTCCGAGGATCTGTTTATTCACAGATGGTTTCCCATAAATCCTTCCACTGAGGATTCACTTCTTCTATTACATTTATTTTCCATTCTCTTCTCCAATGTTTTAAATTTTTTTCTCGTTGAAGAGCATTATAGACATAATCATGAATTTCGAAGTAACAGAGATTTTTCAGATTATATTTTTTAGTAAATCCATCTATCAGTCCTGTTTTATGTTCATGTACCCGTCTAATTAAATCATTTGTGATGCCAATATAAAGGGTGCCTCTTGGCTTGTTTGTCATAATGTAGACAAAATATTGCATTTATAATCCCTTGCAAGAGATCCTCGGAACAAGAAAAGCTAATGCCCTGCTTCGCAGAGGCAAAGCTTTTCTAGTCCTAGAGCTTGCCCTTGCGAAAGCGAGAGATAACACGAAACGGGTGGTCTACCTGGGCACAATCTCAAAAGTAGGTACAACCTTCCTAGTCATCTCCCATTTTCAGGGCCGCAAGAAAGGCTGATTAGGAGACTTAGGCATTCAGAGGAGAAAAGATAAGTGAATCATGGCTATTGATTGTTAGTTACATTTAAAAGATTCTGTAAAAAAAATGTATATTTTTCTACAAGAAATGTGTTACTTCCAAATGTAACTCCTTTTACCACATAGTTAATCGCAAGATCCATAAAACTAATAAAAAATGAGATAAGGATAGCAACTTGGAACGATGCACCTGATTCTTTATATCCAGCAGCAATCTTTTGTTCCGCGAATTTAATATAAAGAGGAGTTCCGATAAATCCACAAGTAATCCTAATAAATAAAGACAGAAGACCATTAATTATAAGTATATTTACTAAAGATGTTTGATCTGAGAAAGCAAATATTGGAAGTAAAAAGTAAAACAAATAACCAAGTGCTAATATAAGAAATCCATAAAGATACATTTTTCTATAAAAAAACCACAGACCTCCAAAAAAGAAGGCAGCCCAATTAAATTTATTACCTTTCTGATGCTTACGGAATTCATCAAGATAATATTGTGTCACTTTTTCAGAATTATATGCTTCTCCAGGCTTAGAACTTATGAATTTAATAAAATCAGCTTCGTTTATATTTGCCATAATTTATACTCTTTTTTTGTTACAATAATTATTTTATTAATTATTGTTTACTAAAATATCACTTACTATTTTTCAATAAAATAATAATTATACGTCAGTCAACTCTCAAGACGTTACAAAAATTTACCACCCTAGTCATCCCCCATTTTCAGGGCCGCAAGAAAGGCTGATTGGGGGATTTCCACATTTCCGATTTGGCGCATACGCTTTTTTCCAGCCTTTTGCTTCTCAAGCAACTTTCTTTTACGTGTAATATCACCACCATAGCATTTCGCTGTCACATCTTTGCGTAAAGCCGAAACGCTCTCACGCGCAATGATTTTTCCACCGATTGCGGCTTGAATCGCAATTTTAAAGAGTTGGCGAGGAATAAGACCTTTCAACCGCTCACAAAGCGCCCGTCCTCGGCTTTCTGCGTGTGCACGGTGGACAATTGTGGAAAGAGCATCCACTGGGTCCCCGTTAACAAGGATCGAAAGCTTAACAAGTTCGCCTTCCTCATAGCCATCTACCTGGTAATCAAAGCTTGCATAGCCACGGCTCACAGACTTAAGGCGATCATAAAAATCAAAGACGACTTCATTGAGAGGCAAACGATATACAACCAGAGCCCGCTTACCCACATAGGTAAGGTCTAACTGAACCCCTCGCCTTTCCGTGCAAAGCGTAAGGATAGAGCCTAAATAATCATCTGGGACAAGGATTGTCGCCTTAATCCATGGCTCTTCCATCTTAGCAATTTTGACCACATCAGGCATATCAGCGGGGTTATGAAGCTCAATCATCGTACCATTGGTCATATGGAGCTTATAAACAACACTAGGAGCCGTCGTCACCAGATCCAGATTAAACTCTCGCTCGAGTCGTTCTTGAATAATTTCAAGGTGAAGGAGTCCTAAAAACCCGCAACGGAAACCAAGTCCAAGGGCCGCTGAGCTTTCTGCCTCAAACATAAAGCTGGCGTCATTGAGCCTTAGCTTTCCAAGGCTGTCTCGCAAATGGTCAAAATCAGCGGCATCTGCTGGGAAAAGGCCACAAAACACAACGGGAACACTGGGCTTAAAGCCAGGTAATGGCTCTAAAGCTGGGCGCTTTTCTTCCGTAACCGTATCTCCAACATTACAATCGCTCACTGCCTTAATGCCTGCTGTGAAGAAACCTATTTCCCCAGGATGGAGAGAGGGAAGGTTTTCTCGCTTTGGCGTAAAAACACCGACTTGATCGACCTGGTAAACAGATCCAGTAGACATCATCTGTATCTTCATACCGGGCTTTAAAAGCCCTTCTTTGATGCGTACAAGAATGATTACCCCTAAGTAGGCATCATACCAGCTATCAACCAAAAGGGCCTTCAGGGGAGCATCTAGCGTCCCTGTAGGAGGGGGTAACCGAAGAACAATTGCTTCCAAAACATCAGGAACGCCGAGCCCTGTTTTTGCAGAAATGAGTACGGCATCACTGGCATCAATCCCAATGACATCTTCAATCTGTTCCTTAACACGATCAGGTTCTGCCGCAGGCAAATCAACCTTATTCAGGACAGGAATAATTTCATGATTGTTATCAACAGCCTGATACACATTCGCTAAGGTTTGAGCCTCAACCCCTTGGCTCGCATCCACAATCA
>DATKTE010000264.1:0-5190 GCA_035531295.1 Alphaproteobacteria bacterium | reverse complement strand
TATGCCTCCAAACCAATCCTCCCGCGTAACGAGGGTTCATAAATGACCCAATCAACTTATCATGGTTTAAGGAGGCAGGGAACAGACTGTAGCAAGGGTTCAGAGACCCGGGAAGTAGCAAGTTCTCCTGCCTTTACCCTTTTCTCTTTTATAGCACATCTGTATGTAGGAGGAAGAAACCGGCAGCAGGCTCCTCTTGTTAAATTAATTTGTTCTCCCTAAACTTTATACCTTCCCCCAAAGTTCATCCCACCCATTTATATTATCTATTGATTTGCGAAAACTTATTTAAATTAAGAATTGGATATCCATTTTTTTAAGGCTTAGACTAAAAATATGTTGAAAGAGCAAAACTTTTTGAAAAAAGACGTATAGGTGAGAAAACAGATCCTTTATGAAAATTCAAGGAGGAAAAATGAACAAGGAAGGAATGAGCAAAAGTAAGTTACTTAAGGCGGCATTTTTTTGTCTCTTTATTTTAGCGCTTTTTTCTATCAACAGAATGAGCGCGATCGCCGATTCATCAGAAAAAGGCACACCGAAAACTACAATAAAAGCTGGAGCAAGTGAATCAAAGATTCTCCCGACAAAAGAAAATCCTCTCATAATCGATGAAACAGGTAAACAGGTGCTCATTTATACAGAAGTGCATGAGATGAATGTGCATCAATCAAATGTCCACTGGGGAGTTGTTTTTAAAGACGGCAAATTTCAGGACAGGGCAATTCTGAGGTCATATGCAAACCAGCTGGACTTTCACGATGCCCTCATCAAGATAGGTGCAAAGCCTGGTAATAATCTATCAAAGGATACTGTAGGCAAATATGTAGAAGGCGATATTCTTGATGTAAAAGCAACATGGCCTGGATTGGGCAAAGAACTCTCACTCAACGATATATTTGTTGATGAGAAAGGAAAGCCTTTTACTATTAAGTTCGGCGGAAACAGAAAGGCCTCAGAAGAACAGAAGACAGGATGCATTACCTGCATGGAAAGCTGCTGGATATCCATTTCAAGCAATGCAAATTATCCGCAGACAGACCGGCTAAAGAGATTCTTGAATCCTAATTCACACTTTAAAGGAAATGCCAATGTCCTTCCCAGTGATGGCAAGCCTGTTGTCCTTATTTACAAGGTAGCCAGCGCAAAATAATGTAACGCAATATCCATAATTTTGGATTATAAATTGTAATCGAAATTTTTGCTGAGAATACAACACGTATCATTTCAGGAAGTAGTTAATCCTCATAAACTATGATTTTCTGCTTGTTTTTGCGGTAAATTCCGAGAGTTTTTTCTGCACATTATCACTTTGACAATGAGGACATTTTATTTTCGGGTTGGCTTCAAATTCTTTAATTGAGAGGAAAACAGTAAACTCGTGTTTACAGTCCTTACAGACATATTCATAAGCAGGCATTTCGACCTCCTTATCGTTCGATGATTTGCGGTTATAATATGCACAATTATAGCAATATTTGATTCCGTTTGTTACAGGAAGAACTTAAATCATGTTGGTTCCCTTAGAGGTGCAGACTTCTCCCGCTGAATGAGTCTCGGACTACCTGTCAATGAAGCAGTGCCTTTAGGAGATGAGGGCTTATTAAATCGTTCTCCTCTTCTGTAACAGATAGGTAAAAATCACACGCCATACAGGTTTGATATTTTTCTTCGTAAGTTCCCTGAATTGTGCCATAGCATGTTGTACGAGACACAATCCAGCATGCCCTGCCTCCGTTGATTCCCCCATGTACTCCATCGAATTCTTTTCCCAAATAAACTGGACATATGTAATGCCCGCATATTTTATGGAAAAGACCGTCTTTTTTCTGCACTCGACAGCCCATGAATTGCCAGCAATTGACTTTCACGGATTTGCTCATGTCAAGGGAATTCTGAATAACAATCGCCCACTTCCGGATATCTTTCATATATGGCCTTATTTCAGATCCGCAATAGTCGAGCATATTTTTCATCCACGTCATATAATCCGTTAGCCCGATACTGTTGTAGTAGATTCCCCCTGTTACAAATTCTTTTAACAAACCCATAATAATTTATCCATTTTCTCCTTCCCAGGACACGCACAAATCTCTGAAATCAACTTCCAGCATGTCTCTCTCGCACCAGAGACTTTCATACGTCATAATAGTCCACAGGCAGTTCCAACAACACTGTGCAGAGGCTTTAACATCCACCTCGACATTTACATTCTCCGTAAACTTTATATTTCTTTTAATCGCAGGCAGGTCATGGAAAAACATATATCCCTCCTTTCGTTGTCGTCTCTTCATCGACGACGTCAGGTTTTGCTAATCGATCGAATAAAAAAACCGAACTCACCAAAGGTTTCTCCTTCGGCAGCTCGGCCATCTTACTGCTTAAGACCCGCCGCTTTCCGCCCTCTTCTCACGAAGAGTTAGGTTTTATCGGGAATCCAAGGATATCACATCACAGAGATTATTGCTTAAACTCAAACAATGTTTATCACAAATATTACTCTTTGTCAATTTAAAATTATTTATCGATAAAAAAGTAACCAAATTACACCGCCCCACAGGGTAACCGCCCTTTGGTTCGCAACTGATTTACTCATTTACTTATGGATGTTGGATTTTAAAGCAGAATTTAAAAAAACGTGTACAGAAAATATTACACGCCGATCACCAGGCCCGCGGATTGTTTATTGCTATAAGGAATTTAAACTCATTCGGACTTCATTTCATTCTGCGTTCCTTCATGGTCAATTGGCCCTGCAGAAAAAACAATCTTATCAAATTTGCGTTTGAGCGTTTTACTCTCAAAATTGGCCATCTCAATTCCGGGTTTGAAAGACATGTTCTGCCCCACAACTATGGTCATTTTGTAAACAGCTACCCATATCTTTTTATCGTTCTTCTCAAGACACACATAAGTGTATCTACCACCGTCCATTGTTTCAACTACCTTACCAGACAATGAAGATATGTCTTTTATTTTTTCTGTCGGCTGATCAGCAAAAATACTTTTCCCAGTGGGTGAAAACACGACACTTAAAACCATAATTGATAATATTAATAAACGTTTCATGTTATTCCTCCTTTGTTAAATTGAATTCATCAATATAGACATAAAAGCTAACCAGTGATTATATGGGTTCTGCATAACTCCTGAAATCTTATCATATGTACGTGATATTTTCAGGAAGTCAGTGGTTTTAAAGGTATATCCTTAATTTCAGGTGAAGATTTCCATTGACTTTCATAGAGCCACACAGTAATTTAGAAAAGAGGCTGAGTCCTCGGTTGCGGAAACTTAACCAAAGGGCCTGTGGTTCATAAGAATCACGGGCCCGATTGTTTTATCCGATACAATTATTTTCCGAGTATCTATCAAGTTCTATAACGAATGGAAAGGCCTTTCAAGAATTTCCTGAGAAACTGATCACCGCATTCATTGTAGTTTTTATGCCCTTCTTTTCTAAATAATGCCGTCAGTTCATGTTTTGATATGTCGACATTGGCCAGTTTTAAAATCCCGAGCATATCATCCTCTTTCAACTCCAGGGCAATCCTTAGTTTTTTCAATATGGCATTATTTATCAGCCGTGAGTCCGATTTTCTCGTCTCACCCAGTCTCATTTCTTTCCGGCCTCTTTTATGTAAAATTAACCCGTCCAAAAAATACCTCAAAACATCATCACCGCAAAGAGCAAAGCCTTCTTCGTCTTCTTTTTTAAGTAGACCGGTTACACTGGATTGTTCAATTTCATGATCAGATAGTTTGAATATTTCGATCATTGTTGAATCGTTAATATTCAGAGCGTACCGTAATTGACGCAAAATATCATTATTAGTCATTATTAACTCCTGATGATGGTCTATAGACTATTATAGTTAAGTCGATGCCTGAAGTCAGGTTAAATGAAACGTAGAGATATGGAGAAAAAACTTTCATCCTAATACGAATCCCGTATTACCCTACTTGGCAGGCAGCAGCTCCTAATCATCTGAGTGGAGTGGTACAATACCTGATATCGATTTTCAGATACCATGACAAGGAAGGATAATGAAAATTATTTCAGCTAAATGCACTATCAGTGCGGTTGGACCAAATCAATACCCTAACACCGGGTATCCCGAGATTGTGATGGTCGGACGCTCCAATGTAGGAAAATCTTCTCTGATCAATTCATTATGCACACGGCACGCGCTGGCGCGGACCAGTGGCCAGCCCGGGAAAACACAGACTATTAATTATTTTGCGATCAATGAGCAGATGTATCTGGTCGATCTGCCCGGATATGGTTATGTGGAGGCATCAAAGGCAAAGCCCACGGAGTGGGGAGAGTTCATCACCAACTATCTGCGGAATCGGCAGATGATTGCTCTTATTGTGCATCTGATTGACCTGCGGCATAAGCCTATGAAAAATGACAAGAATGCTTCAGAATGGCTGATGGGGCTCAATATCCCGTATGTCATTGTCGGAACAAAGGCGGATAAAATCAGCCGTGGTAAGCTTCCGGCCCATATTGCCGCAATTCGCAAAGAATTAATGCTTCCCGCTCATGTTCCGGCGCTCATCTATTCCAAGGAGACCGGCGAAGGAAGGGACGAATTATGGCGTCATGTCAGAAGCGTTTTGGCCGGGCAGGAATGAAGCACAAAAGGGCATTTCCGGCGGAATATTTTTTATGCCCAAGAGTTTAAGCCCGGGTACTAAGCACTTTCCAAAAGATATTAACATACTTTACGAAGACAGTGACATCCTGGTTGTAGTCAAGCCGTTTGGCCTTCTAACAATGGGCACGGACAGTGACAAATCGCGAACACTCTACGCTATACTGACCGATTATGTCCGAAAGGGTTACTCCAAGTCCCCCAAGCGCATCTTCATAGTTCATAGACTGGATCGTGCTACATCCGGGATACTTATTTTCGCAAAGAGCATGGAGGCCAAATTGCGGCTTCAGGGTCGATGGGAAGAAACAGAGAAGAAATATATTGCCGTTGTTCACGGCAGGTGTGAAAAAAGGGAGAGTACGATCACGACATACCTGGCAGAGAACAAGGCCCACATCGCATATTCCACCACCGACGCTACAAAAGGAAAACTGTCTCATACTGTTTACAGGGTGCTAAAGGATACGAAGAAGTTTTCCTTGCTGGAGGTTACTCTTTTAACAGGCAGAAAGCATCAGATACGCGT
>DATKTE010000263.1:0-4158 GCA_035531295.1 Alphaproteobacteria bacterium | reverse complement strand
AAAAAGAAAGGTTTTAAATAGTTTAGCTTCTTTGCTTTCTTGTTCTTTTCGTGCACGAGCCTTCTGTGTGCTCTCTCTCTTAGTGACGGGTCTGTTATACTGGGTTAGTTTAGTTTCCTGTTCTTTCTTTCTTTGGCTCTTTCTTTCTTTCTTTCATAGAGAGAGCACACACCAACAGATTTAAATATAAGTGTGTTCTCCAATTCTCATGCTAAAAGAAAGAGCTGGTGGACTTCCTGGCAACATTTCCCGCCGGCAAGGCCGAATTAATTTTCTTCTTGATACCACTCTTAATGCTTGCATCAAGAATAAACCTTTGACAGAAGATCAGCTTATTTCTACTGCTGCACTCACTCTTGGCGCCGGCCATCGCTACATTAAAGAATATTTGAAAGACTTGTATACTTTAGGTATGCTTGTCAAATCTTCCGAGGGCCATGTCTGGGACAAGAAAAACTATGAAGCAGAGCAAATTCTTATAAAATCTCGAGGGGTGAAAGATGGAACTAACACCTGAGTACATCGCAATAGCCGAAAAAGATGTTAATGATTTAGCTAAGATTCGTCATCATTACTGGCAATCTGGCCGTTATAAAATTCTCTCTGAGTTTACAAAATCCGGCGGCAAGATTCTTTCTGTTGGTTGTGGCCCAAAAGAGCCCATGATTACACGAGCAACTCATGCCGTTGATATAACTCCTCTTTCTGAGCAATATCTTAGAGGAGTTGGTTACAAAGGTCTTTTTACAATCTCTTCATGCACTTCTTTGCCGTATGTAGAGCTAGGCAAGGTTAAGCCTTTTGATATTGTTGTCTGTTCTGAGGTTATAGAACACTTGCCAACAATCGAGGACGTTATTCAAACTTTTAAAGAGGTTGCCCGCGTCGGCGTTAAGTGGATTATTACAACTCCTAACTCTGCTGTCATTCTGCCAAAGCATCAGAACTCAGCTCACAGGCAATTTTTTACACTTGATAGTCTTAAAAAAATTATTCCTGTCAATCACCAGATTTATACATCTGATCATCACATTTACGTCGAGGGGATTTAAAATGGAAAAAGGTCTTATCTGCATATCCACACAAAACCGCTTTGAAGAGCTTGGAAGATTTTTGCGCTCCTTTCTCCAGCATAATTCTTTTCCCGTGCACGTAATTATTGCCCGGGACATTAAGGACGCCCACAAGCAAAAAACTCTTTGCGCGCTTCATTCTCCTTTTAAGTATACTATTATGATGGACACAGACATTCTCGTTAATGGAGATTTGAGCCCTCTTTTCGAAACAGCTAAACAAGGTTTTATAGGAATTGTCCGGGAAAAGAAAACCCCTGTTCTAAACTCCGGAGTTATTGTTTTTCCAACAGAACTTATGAAAAAGGTCTGCACTACTTGGACTTTCATGTTTGATCAAAAACGTTTTCAGTTAAAAAACGGAAAAGCAGTCCTTCCCAATGGCGTTTGGGACCAGGATATTCTTAATGACATTCTTCCGCAATTTCCTTACAAAGAGCTTTCTTCTGAATTCAACCACATTCTCCATGATCTTTCTCCCGAAGAGGAAAACAAAGTTTATGGTACCATAAAGGTTTTCCATTTTCTCCATCATCCTAATATAGACAGAAATCTTTACAAGTCTTTTAGAACTTATATGGAGTTATAGAGGATGAATAAACAAAACATGATCATCAGGAGTCCGAAAGTAGTAATGCCTCGGGGGCGGTCCAAACTCTGCCTTAACTGCTCCTGATTTAATAATCAAATGGAAAAACAAATAAAACAACAAAGAGATAGCTGGCGAGAGTGGGTTATGTTTGCTCTTGGAGCTTGTATAGCCTCGACTGCATACCTGTGGATAATTGTACTTAAATACACATGGATATTAGGGGGTTGAAATGACAACAGAAAAACAAAAACAAAAGATGCTTGATTGTATATGCACAGAGAACTTTTGTAATGATGTGCGTTGTCAAGATTGCCCATTATGGAGAGGTAATGGAGTTGGTGATTGTTTGATGGTGGATTTGAGGCATAAGGTTGAGGACATTAGAATAAAGAAACTATGCCCAACTTGTGGCAAGGAGATTGAAAATTGAAAGGAAAATATTTGCTTAATAACTTGAAAGAGAAAGACAAGCACGACGGCATTACTTTAATCTGCACTTTCTCCCGGGCTGTTTTGGTACCATACTTTTTTGCAGCATTTAGAAAGCTTAAACTTCCACGCCAACCCATCCATTTAATTATATACGATAACACCCAGGATGAAGTCTTAAAAAAAGCTTTGCTTGATCAACTCGAGCGCCTGCCATCCTCTTTTAAAAGCGTTAGAATGTACAAAAGCTATTTAAAAGGCCGTGGCAGCATTGCAGGCTCCGGGAACGAGCAGTTTAAGAACTCTAAGCTTTGGAATATTTGGCTTATGTGGCTCAAAATGAAAGGCATGATACACACAGAAACTTTCTTTGTTTTAGAGGATGATACAATATGCCCCCCAAACGCTTTTATTCGACTGATGGGGCTCCTGCATAGAAATCCGAGGGTTGGATTTGCAACAGCTATCGAAACAGGCCGTTCTTCTATGCCCTGGGTTCCTGTCCGTCTTGGTGTTCATCATGTTAAAATGAAAGGCATGAAAGTTTTAGAAAGGCACTCTTTGGATCCAAATACTAAGGGAGTTGTACCCATCGACGCTGCCGGGGTTTATTGCTTTGCTGCACGCACTAAGGCCTATCTTTCCGGCTTTACTGGCTACGACCCAGTTTCCTTAAAAGTTCCTTTCTTTGCCCTCGATAATGTCTTAACCTGGAACATGAAGCATAATGGTTGGGAGATCTTGGCCGACTTTTCCCTTTGGTGCTCTCATTTAGAAGTTACAGGGGCCCGAATTATTGCTTTCTCCAAAGATCAAGCAATCGAAACGTCTGACATTTGGCTCCCTCAATATAATAATTATGCAACCAACGTTGAGATTAAAAACAAAAGCCACAGGCCGCGCAAGCATCGAGTTAAGAAATTCGCTCAAAGTTGGGAGCTCTAAAATAATGTCCCTGGGACATATGACTACACATAAGTTACACTTTTCCTCCTCTATAAGTTTATTGCAGCTGCATGTTCTCCTGGAATGATCTCTTTTTCCCCCGAAGCTGATAAAATCACTATTTCTAAAATCCCTGTCATTATTGATAAGTAAAAAAGAAAAAATAGGTACCCATGAATAGGTACCCAATAAAAAATTATATAGATACGCTTAGAACTTGTAAGGCTCGTCTCATCACATTTCTAAGTTTGTCATACTTTGTTTGAAGCACATTATAAGCCACTTCCCAGTCTGCCGCGGTCCATTCCTCAACTGACTTAACTTTTTTCTCATCCCTTTTCAGTCCCATTTTCTATTTTGCTTTTGGAAACTTCTTACATAACTCAACGCTGCATTTTTCGCATAAATCAACTTTAATTACAACCTCCTCTATTTTGTGGTTGTAGATTTCAGCGTCAAACTGCGTTTCTTTGCTTATATCTTTTCCACATTCATCGCATATTGTCATGTCTGCCATTTTCTACTTGACTTTTGCTACTGGCACTTTTGGCTTTGGATCTAAGCACTCTATTTCTATGCTGTTGACTTTCTTTCCAAATGCTCTTATTTGCACTATTTCAATCTTAAACTTTTTGCCAACCCATGCCTCATCTTCTTCGCCCCAGGCCTCAATCATCGCCCGGCCGTTTGTCATGTTTGGTGTAAAAGATTTTATAGTTCCGTTGATATCCACGTCGTAGTTCATTACTTCCTTAGTTTTTCCGTGATCTCCTTCAATTTCGCTAGGAACTCCAGCTGCTACGATTGTTGCCATATCTCCGGTCTTGCAGTCATCTGCTTTCAAATAGTTTCCTTCAAACATCTTTTTTACATTTGTCATGTTTTTTGTCTATTTTGCGTTTCCCATCTCTAAAACTTTCTTTTTCAGTTTTAGCATCACTTCGTCGACATTTTCCCCTTCTTCTACTTCAACCTGAATTTTTATATCCTGTGTTTCATAGTTTCCGAGGTTCCATTTCTTTGTGTATTCTATGGTTTTGTATTTCAATTAAACGCTTTTGAGATTTGCCTTAACAGAACTAAGCGCTATGCTGCTTCCTGCTTCGAGATAATTAAAAA
>DATKTE010000262.1:0-4354 GCA_035531295.1 Alphaproteobacteria bacterium | reverse complement strand
ATACAGTCCAGAATAAAATTAATATTCGTTTCTTCGTTGGCCGTATTTCCATCAAAGTAAGTCCCGATCACATCTACCAATGGAGGTTGGTGGTATTTACCGTATTTTTCTTGATTTTTTTTATGCAGGCTGAAAGGGCTTCGAATGGAGTGCATAAAAGGAGATCCCTCACTCCAGGAATTGTCAAAGTTCAGACAGCGATCATGAACATCGGAGATGGTAACCGGAAACAGACCCATTGACTCGTTTTCCTTAAAAGCTTCCATGGTAAGAAGGGCGATATATTCGGCAATCTTGCCGAGGCCGCTGAACACACGAGCCGCATCAAGCGAAATTCCATGCCAGCGCCGGATGTTATTGGGATCGATGTAATTACATGCCTTAATGAGGTCATTTTCCAGATAACCGATTTTCTGCAATTCTTCGCTCGTACGATATCCTAAAAGATTTTGAAATAAGATATGTGCACCCGAAGGTGTGTAATCCAGGAGATATGGCATGCCCCTTGAACGGAAGAGGGTTTCAAGAAAATGAATAACAGGAACTGTCTGATCGAAGAATTTCTTCTGGGCGGCTGGGTCCTCATACAGCTTGTGGTTTTCTTCTGCCAGGAAGATCTCGAAATCAATCGGCATTAGCACGGATTGGGATCTCTCTCCGACCAGAGGAATATGAACCTGAAAACCTCTTTGAAGTGTAAGGTTTTCAAGCTGAGAAATCGGTTCTGTTGCGGCTGGAAAAGCAGGATCATACCCCTCCGCAGCAAGTTCATGGCCCGCCGCAATAACATAATGGCTGAATTGATAGCAATTTTTTAACCGATCAATCACACGGTGGTAATATTCTTGAGCATTCATGATTTCTGCCCCTAACTTTAACCTAAATTGAGCGATTGTCGAGGCTTGACCGCCTCTGGCGAGGTTCCCGAAGATAAGCAAGTTGAGCGTAGCGAAATCCCGAAATCCTTCTATCGGGGACATGAGACTTGCAGCCGTAGTCGGCTACTGCAAATGTCTCATAACGCAGCAGATTCGCTAAACTTGGCAATCCCGAAGGGTTTCATTGGAAAAAATCTGCAAATAACAGTTCAATTGATTTGCAGAATGCCATAGTCCTCGGGAAGAATATTCCACATTTCACAACAGAGTGCGTAAGACCATCTGAACCGAAATTTGGGATACCTTGCTGTGAGTACAACTTGAAGCCAATTCTTGTTGATTAGAGATATCATAAGAATGAAGACCTTACCCCCATCTTCTCAGAATTGCTTGCTTCCTCCGGGGAGTCCGGATAGCTTGCATTGAACCCTAAATAACTTCTGCCGCAGCAATTAACTTATCAAACTTTTCAACTTCCACTACAGGTGATGTTGTAAATGAGATCCCTGTCAGTTTGTTTAATGCAACAGATGTGGCAAGAGCCTTTCCAGGATCAGGAAAATCCAAGGTAAGAACAAGGTCGTGTTCACCCAGTACAGCGTACATCGATATAACTTTTCCGCCATTCTTTTTGATCAGCTCAACCGCTTTATCCGTTCTTTCAGGACTGATTCCCTTCAATGCCGCTGTGGAATACTTTCCAAACATCATGAATATTGGCATATCGGATCCTCCATTATTTTGGGATATGTTTTATGGATGATCAAAATTAGTTAAAATCGTAGGTTCTTCTCCAATTTAGTTGGAGAAGAGGGTCCAATTCTTTTAGCTCAGCACCCATCCCTTGAAATGCTTGTTTAGCGGCTTCAAGGCGCTGGGGACTTTCTTTTACATTCTCTATGCCTTTTTGCGTATAGTTCACTAAAGATAAGTTGGCAATCACCTCCATCTTTATTTAAGGGCCCCCCTAAAAGAACGACATGCACAATTTAAGGTGCTTCTCCAATGGTAAACCTAATTTAATGGAGATATCTGGCAATTATCAGTTATCTTGATAAAACAGTTTAGGAGGATCTGTAAAGGGGGGAAAAGCCTTATTTTTATAGGGGATTTGCTCTCATACATAGGGAATTATCCCAGCTTTAATTTAAACGCTGTCAATCGCGAAATCGAATGTTGCGTTACCAGATTCAAAAGCCGATCTTATTACAGATATCGTCAAAAGCAGGCTAAACAAATCGCTTTTTTTAATCCAAGTAAATGCTGCGTTGCCCCCAACCTGCTCTTAAGTTGCTTGCTGTATTTTATACGTCTTTCTTGTCGGGCCGTCTTGTCGGGTCGAAGCTCGCAGCGCGAAGCTAATAGAGCGAAGTCGGAAGCTTACAGCGAAGGCTGATGATCAAAGATCAAGGTTTGAACCCAGTCCAATTTATTCCGGTGCATGACAATCCCCGCCTATTTTGAACGATGTTTGCGAAAACGTTCTATTATCCTATGGGATAAAAACTCAATTTTTTCAACAATGAACATAACAATACGCAATCCAAAGAAAATACCTGCTATAATCAGAGTCGTTAAACGACCCCAGACTTTCCACGCAACAACACGATGCCACGCCATTTTTAACCACTCGAAGCCTGATACTTTGAGCTCTGAGATCCTTTCTTTTCGGAGTTCTTGACTCTGGAAAAATGGCATATTGTTAGTTATACAAGTCTTCACACACTCCGGCTTCCAAATAGCCGCATAAGATTTCCGGGGTTTTGGTTCCTTGCAAATCCGGAGAGATCCATAGTGCCCCCATGCAAAAGTTTTGTCCCATTGCGGCAGCAGTTTGAGCCCGTTAAAAAATATTTTTCTGCTTCGGCCTTCATCTAATTCATCTTCCTTAGAACCTATAAAAAGGATTCCTGATTCGGTAAAGCATGTTCCGCCTATCGTTCTGTTCAATTCTCCTATGGTTTGCCATGAAATGATGCTGTTTTCGCCGACAGTAATTTTGTATCGACCGAGTCGGGATGTGCTTGGTACAGTGATGTTGACAGCTTCCATGCCAATTTTGCCGATAGATAGCTGCTCTGTTAAATAACGTGTAAGGCTTTGCTCAGTGCCAACTTTCCGAAGGCTGGAAGCAAAACAATAATAACGGGTTTTGTTCCATGCCGGCAATTTTATTAAATGTTCATGGAACTCCAATTGCAAGTGGCCAGCTTCTTCACGGTCCCAAGGTCCAATTACAAGAATATTGCCAACAATAAAGCATCTCCCGCTTCGTTGGGCTCCCAGAGCAATATGCGTCACCCAAGTTAGCAAAACTCCGCTATGCTCTAAGATAATAAATTCGCCCAGTCTGTATTTAATTTCATTTATCAACATACACTACCAATATTAATAGAAAATTCAGAGTTTATGTCGTACAGCTTGCCAATAGCTCAATATCAATTTAATTACAGACATCGCCATACTAAGCGGTATAGCCGCGTTTCATAAAATCGCTTCACGATTCTATTCCAAATAAATGCTGCGTTGCCCCCCAACCTGCTCTTAAGTTACTTGCTGTATTTTATACGTCTTTCTTGTCAAGCCGTCTTGTCCCGTCGAAGCTCGCAGAGCGAAGTCGGAAGCTTACAGCGAAGGCTGATAATCAAGGATCAAGATCTGGCCCCAGGCACTTCAAGCCCATCAATAAAATTTAGATCTCTTCCTTCTTCTCGCTAATCCCCCAAGAATGAATCCAACGATCAAGACCCCGGCTCCTGCAAGAAATGGCTGAATCATGCTTGATTTTAGGGGATTTTGACTGCCTTTTTTTAGATTGCTGATTTCACCTTTTAGTTTTGAGTCTAATTGCTTCGACTTCTCGAGTTTCTTGATCAGCTCATCCGTATTTTCTGAGTTGCTAAGAAGTTTTTTATATTTTTTATTAAGCTCTATTAGCTCACTTTTTGCTTTTGCAGTATTTTCCTGATTAAAATTTATTTCCTGTTCTAAATCCCTAATCCTAATTTCATAGATTTTCTTTGTTGCCAACATTTTGTCTGATAAGGAACCTTGCTCATTTTTTGACAACTCGATCTTCTTGTTTAAATCATTTATCTCATCTCTTAAATCCTCAATGATCCGGCCATTGGGTTTTTCTGAAATTATATATTGTGCCTGAACCCAACCTTCAAGACCATCTTCAGTCTTAATCCTTAAATAACCTCCTTTCTCTTCAAGCACATCAACCGCTGTTCCCGTCCTAATATGTCCTAAAACATTGTCATCTTGGTTATGTCCATCACGCACAGAAATTATTAACTCATCAGAAACATATCGTGTGTCAGCAAAAACGGATTTAATGGTAGCTGTCAAAATGATTACAAATATGAAAAGAAACACCGACATGGTTTTTCTTAATGTCATATTATTCATATGGCACCTATTATATTTTTTTAGGGTCGCATCCCAGTTAAATACAAGCAACAACGTTTAAC
>DATKTE010000261.1:0-3846 GCA_035531295.1 Alphaproteobacteria bacterium | reverse complement strand
TTATTGAAACAGCCCATGCCCTAGCAGCCCTGGACGTGGCTGCAAGCCACGCGCATTTAGCGAATGAGAAAAACTACGTTAAGCCTCAATTGGATGAGACGCTTGCTTTTGAGATTGAAGGAGGTCGTCATCCTGTTGTGGAGGCCCTCCTGCCCCAAGGAACTTCTTTTGTCCCCAATGATTGTCATCTGAAGGGGCTCTGGCTTCTCACAGGGCCTAATATGGCGGGGAAAAGTACATTTTTACGTCAAAATGCTTTGATTGCTTTGATGGCCCATATGGGGATGTATGTGCCTGCTAAAAGGGCTCACCTCGGTATGATTGATCGTATATTTAGCCGTGTGGGGGCGTCTGACGATCTTGCACGGGGCCGGTCGACTTTTATGGTAGAGATGACCGAAACGGCGACCATCCTTAACCAAGCGACTCCCCGTAGTTTTGTTATTTTAGATGAAATTGGCCGTGGTACAGCAACTTTTGATGGACTTTCGTTGGCCTGGGCTGTGGTTGAACATTTGGTTCATGTGAACCTTGCACGGTCCCTTTTTGCAACCCATTATCATGAGTTAACCGCCCTTGAAAAAACTTTAAACGAGGTCAGTTGCTATACGGTTAAAATCCGAGAATGGGAAGATCAAATTATTTTCCTCCATGAAATAACGAAAGGAACTGCAGATAAATCTTATGGGATTCATGTGGGAAAACTTGCAGGTCTTCCTCCCTCCGTTGTCAAAAGAGCGGAAGAGGTTTTATCTAAATTGGAGGAAACAAAACCCAAGCCCAGGCTTGCTTCCCAGCCTCTTCCTCTTTTTGTTGAGGCCTACAGCGCGCCTTCTCCTTTAGAAAAGGTTGTTGAGGCCATGAATCCGGATGACTTTTCTCCAAAGGAAGCTTTGGAAAAGCTGTATTCGATGAAGAAACTCTTAAAGCCCTTATAAGAATCTATATTTTACTTTTTTATTTTATCATATAATGATGATATGCCATTATCAGTTTTAGTTATACCAAATAAGTAAATTAATCTAACCACACGGCGTCATCCCGGAATTTAGAAAATCATATCGGGCACAGCCCGGTCTAGATTTTCTTAATGTCCGGGACCCAGAACTTTCTGTGATTCAAAGATCTCTCTAGGTCCCGGATATTAAAAAACCCTAACGCTCCCCCCAAAATTAATTGCGAAGCCCCGGATTTAATCCGGGGTAAATTCCGGGATGACGCACTTGGGGGTTCGTCAGTTTATTTTTCCTAACTGGTATTAATAAATATAAGGGTCTCAACATTCTCGCCACACCGTCCTTGCGGGAAGCTTTGCTCCGAAACAATCTAGTATTTTGTTGGGGCGACTGGGCAAATATCTATTATCTTCAAAGAGAATAACTAGAGTTCAAGTTACATCACTTTTGTCTTCCTCACATCCTCTGGTTCTCTCGCAAGACTTCGAATGATTCCACGTAAAGTGCGAACCTCTTGTTCAGTCAGACTTGCTCTTTGGAAAATGTTTCGAATGTTGCGAACCATGTTAGCGCGTTTTTTTTGATGGCGTAAGAAACCGGTGCGGTCAAGTTCTCCTTCTAAATGAGTAAAAAGATTTCCTAAGTCTTCGCGCGTGGCAAGGCATGTACGTCCTGTCCTAAAAACTTGAGAAGGAAAAGAGGAAATCTGTGTAAACCATTCATAGGAAACGAGGGCTACTGCATGGGCTAAATTGAGAGAGTGAAAATCGTTTTTTGTAGGAATTTTAATGAGGGATTCACACAAAGAAATATCTTCTTTACGAAGCCCGCACCTTTCACCCCCAAATAAAACCCCAACTTTTTGACCTTGCTGCGCGACTGAGGTGAGATATTCAAGGGCAGCCTTGGGAGCATAAATAGATTTGATCATATCTGGAATTCGGCTTGAAGTTGCAAAAAGTAGATTTAAATCTTTAATGGCAGCCAGCGTAGAGGAATAAACTCGTGCGTTATTAAGAATTTTATCAGCACCGGCAGAAGGCGGGATTGCTTCAGGATTTGGCCATCCATCTCGTGGGTTCACAAGCCTTAAATCCGTTAGACCAAAATTTAACATCGCTCTTGCAACAGCACCTATGTTTTGTCCGAGCTGAGGCTCGACAAGAATAATCGTTAATGTATTTTCGTCCACAAACCCTCAATCTGATTGTTGTCTCCATATGGTCCCTTGGGGACCATCTTCTAAAAGAATTCCTGCTTTTAAAAGCTCATGACGTACGCGATCAGCTTCAATGAAATTCTTTTGTTGCCTTGCTTGATTGCGCGCCTCAATAAGCGCTAAAATCGCTGCTTCGTCAATCCCCGTTTTTCCTTTAAACCAACTTTCAGGGTCTTGTTGAAGCAGCCCAAGCCAAGCTCCACTGGCTTTTAAGGTGGAGGCAAGTTGATTTTTTTCATCTTCGCTGGATGTCTTATGAATCTGAGTCGCGAGCTCATGGAGGGCAGAGATGGCCAAGGGTGTATTGAGATCATCTTCAAGGGCTGTTTTGATAGGTTCAAAAACGTCACTTTTTTCACTCATTTTTCGCCCTCTTAAAGCATTATAAAGACGATCGAGACTTTGGCGACTCTGGTGGACCACCTGGTCGTTCCAATCCAGGGGTTGACGATAATGGGAGGATAAAAGGACAAAGCGAACAAGCTCACCAGGTAATTTTTCAAGGAGCTGATGAATCGTAATAAAATTTCCTAAGGATTTAGACATCTTTTCACCATTCACGGTAAGCATGCCATTATGCAGCCACATACGTGCAAAGGTATCAGGTCCGAAGCAAGCTTGACTTTGAGCGACTTCATTTTCGTGGTGAGGAAAAATAAGATCTTGGCCTCCCCCATGAATGTCAAAAGTCTCGCCTAAGTATTTTAGTGACATAGCAGAGCATTCTATGTGCCAACCGGGCCGTCCTAGTCCCCAAGGACTTTCCCATCCTGGGATTCCTTTTTCAGAAGGTTTCCAGAGAATAAAATCTTCAGGCTCCCTTTTGTAGGGGGCAACCTCAACCCTGGCTCCTGCGATCATTTCGTCATGATTGCAACGGGACAGCTGGCCATAGGATGGAAAACTTTTGACAGAAAAAAGAACATGGCGCTCGTTTTCATAAGCATGCCCTTTTTCAAGAAGGCATTTGATCAAAGAGATCATCTCATTCACATGCGCTGTTGCAAGAGGCTCCACATTTGGTGCAAGATTTCCTATCGCTTCCATATCTTGCTGAAAATGACGTGTGGTTCTTTGAGTCAGATCATAAATCTCTTCTCCATTCGCTTGAGATGCATTAATGATTTTATCATCAATGTCTGTAATGTTACGCACGTAAGTCACCCTTTCGTATACGCTACGTAAAAGGCGGTTTAAGACATCGAAAATCACGTAAGGACGAGCATTTCCAATGTGCGCGAAATCATAAACTGTTGGGCCGCATACATAGAGACGCACATTTTTGGGATCAAGAGGAATGAACGGCTCTTTCTGACGTTTTAAAGTATTGTATAAAATAAGTGGCATTTTTTATGCTCTTGCAGTTTGAAGTCGATTAACTACTTTGGGGCGCCCCATCAAGAGAATCAAGTCTTTTAATTCCGGGCCATGGTCTTGGCCCGTCAGGGCACGTCTTATGGGCATAAAGAGGTCTTTTCCTTTAAGCCCTGTTTCTTCTTTGACCTCGTGCATCCATGTTTTGAACGTACTTTCTTCCCAAGGTTCAGGAGGTAAAAAGTGTTCTGCAATTTCTAAAAGACTTATATTTTCTTCTTTGAAGGTCATGTGGCCATAACAAATGGTCCACCAGTCTTTGATGTCATGGAACTTTACAATATTTTTTTGCGCAAG
>DATKTE010000260.1:0-7630 GCA_035531295.1 Alphaproteobacteria bacterium | reverse complement strand
AATGGGGAGATTATCCTCTGGTTTCACTAAACGAGCAAAAGCAGGCTTTTGGCCATCAATATCACCCGATCCCGTTTTTATAAGGTTTGCAAAATAGGTAATGTCACGAACTAAAGATTGGACTCCATGTGCAGCTCTAAGATCATTAACGTATGTTTCCCCATAATCCTCGGTTCCTCTTAAATTTAGACTATAAACAATATAGCCCTGACTTGCATAGATATGCTCCTCTGAAAGATAATTTTCCTGTAGTTCTTCTTTTATGCCACCACCATAAACTTTTATAATGACACCACGAGGCTTATAATTTTGCTCATCTGTAATTAAAAATTCCGGGAGTGTGACATTATAACGGATGGTATTTTCGAATTTACGATCTATGCTGAGACGACGAATAACGTAGTTTTCATCACTATCTGTTGAAAATGTTCTAAGCTCAAAAGACCTTCTATTGCTTTTTAACTCATCCCAATAATCTCTTTTTCTTAAACGCGCCCTTCCCTTTACAAAATCATCGGCGCCTTGATCTTCCATTGCCAAAGCTGCCGTTGAACTTAAAGCGATTACTAAAAATAACCAAAATTTAGATTTTAACATAACTATTACTCACAATTTATATTAAAGATTAGAAACAAACTAAAAGATAAATACGAATTATTTTCGTAATGTCAAGAGATCCGACTAACAATTTTTTTTGGGATTTAGCCGATTCTACAAGAAAAAAACCCAAAAAATCATAGAGAAAGCTCTTAAGTACTCACTATTTAAAACTCAAATAAATTCCTTGCAGAAGAATCAAAGCAGATTTAAGCTGAACTAGCTTTGAAATTTTTCCAAAGCAATTGTATTTTAAAAAGGAGAAGTTTATGCGTAGTTACGTTAGTGTTATTACCTTAGGACTAGCCTTCATGGCTTGTCATATCGGAAAAATCGAAGCTGGTTCCTTGAGAATCACCCAGGAAGACGATAGGGAAAGAAATGCCTATCCCAAGACCAAAAAAGAAATAAAGGCTGACGAAATTCAAAAGAATGTCTCTTCAATAATGAACGACATATTTTCAAGTGGTAACAAAAATACACAAAGTGCAAAAGGTAAAGAAAAAAACGATACAAGAGAAATTGACAGCGGCGTATTTGCTTTGGTAGAGGGATTATACTCAAGCTCTTCTTCTCTGCCAACAATAATGCCAGAAATTTCAAGTACAAAAGACTCTTCAGATGAGCAAATCCCGCTGCGCGCTTGGAAAAAATTGCCAAGTGTTGCAAAAGTTAACTGGGCTACGGACCTTAGAAGTTGGGTTGTAAGTCGTCAAACAGAGAAAAAAAGAGGAAAGAAAAGGAAATTAGAAGAGGTTGCTGAAGATTCAAAGTTGCTGGATGAGGCCGTAAAGGCGATTGGAAAGTGGGGCCAAGAAGGCACACAAAATTATATTGGGGCTAAGTATGGGTCGCCATCATTACGTCCTTGGGCAAAAAGAGCGAGAACTCTTAATGAAGTCATGCCCAGAGGGCTTAAAGAATATATAGAACTTCGGAATGAACAAATCAGGAAGAAGTTTCCATCCCAACCTATATGGATTGGTAAAAAAACCAAAGGCAAAACACTTGTGCTAGATCTTGAGGATCTTACGAATTCTGGTTCAAGTGAGAGCGACTATAGCGATACGGAGGAAGATTATGATGACTATGCAGATTATCATTTTCCCAACCATCAAGATCTTTAAAGCGGGTTCATCTTATTCGTAAATGAGTTCCGTGAAGTTGCTTGCAAAAGATTCTACTTAAATGGTGTGGCAACATAGCTAACGTTTTAAGAGAACCGATGAAGAGCACAAACCGCAGCTTCCCTCAAAAGATAAGCTCTCTCCTTAAAAGGAGAGAGCGCTTTGAGGGCTTCCTCAAGCGTCTCTTCTGCCTTTTGATACAACAAAGTAGGACCCAAAAGATTTAAGAATGTAAATTTCTCATTATCCTGCCCACATGGTTTGCCAATAGCGTCCTCATCCCCACACCCATCCAACCAGTCATCGACCATTTGAAATGATTTGCCAAAAAGAAGACCAAATGATCTTAAAGCCCGCCGTTCATGAGGAGAGGCGTTCCCTAAAATTCCCCCAGCTTCCGCAGCAAAACCAAACAGGACTCCTGTTTTAAGACGTTGTTGTTCCGATAGATCTTCTAATGTTGAACGAGGTCCTTCCTGCCCCAAATCCATCATTTGTCCCGCGACAAGTCCTTGAGAGCCTATTACATGTCCTAGCTCTTTTATAAGTTCTAGGCGCACCTCAGGAGTTGCTTCCAGAGACGAAAAAGTTTGAAAAGCAAGGGGAATAAGGGCATCGCCGACCAGTGTCGCCGTTGCTTCGCCAAAGGCCTTATGGCAGCTGGGCTTTCCCCGCCTAATATCTGCATTATCCATGCAAGGAAGATCATCATGAACCAAAGAATAGGCGTGAATAAGTTCAATCACTGCCGCCGTTTGTAAGGCATCTTGGTGAGAAACATCAAAAAGTTGAGAGGACGCCCAGGTAAAATAGGCCCTGAGGCGTTTTCCACCCCCCAGAACACTATAGCGCATAGCCTCATGAAGCTGTGTTGTACGAGGGGGGAGAATGTTATCCAAGACGAGTTCAACGTCCCTTGCAACCGCACACAAACGCCCTGCAAAAGGATTATTCTTCAAGATCAGCAGGCTTTGTTGTAATCGTCCCATCTGTGCCTACGACAATATGTTCGACCCGCAAGCGTGCATCTTTGAGCTTTTTTTCACAATGAGCCCTTAGGGCAGCTCCCCTTTCATAGGCATTC
Source organism: Alphaproteobacteria bacterium (assembly GCA_035531295.1). GTDB lineage: Bacteria > Pseudomonadota > Alphaproteobacteria > UBA9655 > UBA9655 > UBA9655. Next base: position 4,822 of record DATKTE010000260.1, on the reverse strand, counting down.
ATCGCTTCTTCAAGGCTTGTTTTCCCTTCTTCAAGACGTCTTACAATCGTTTCAAGCTCACGTAAGGCATCTTCAAAGCTCATGGTCTCAAGAGGGTTCATAAAGTCTCCTAACGTGTGGGAACGGGGTGTTCCCCTTTATAATCATAAAAACCGCGCTCGGTTTTGCGTCCAAGCCATCCAGCTTCAACGTACTTTATCAAAAGCGGACAAGGCTTATATTTACTTTCTCCACGCCCTTCATAAAGCACATTCATAATAAACGCACAAGTATCAAGACCGATAAAGTCTGCGAGTTCCAGCGGACCCATGGGTTGATTTGTACCAAGGCGCATTCCTTTGTCAATGGCTTCTACAGTTCCGACTCCTTCAAAAAGAGCATAGACTCCTTCATTTATCATGGGCATCAAAATTCGATTCACAATAAACCCAGGATAATCTTCGGATACAGTGAATTGTTTACCAAGCCGTTTGACCACTTCCTGCACGGAATTAAAGGTTGTATTTGACGTCTCCATCCCTTTGATTAATTCCACAAGCTGCATAACAGGTACTGGGTTCATAAAATGCATACCCATAAACTTGTCGGGGCGATCTGTTGCTTCTCCAAGAACTGTAATAGGGATTGATGAGGTATTGGTCGCGAGAAGACATTTAGCGGTAAGAAAAGGAGAGACTTTCTTAAAAGTCGCTTTCTTAACCTCTTCATTTTCTGTAACGGCTTCAATCACCAAATCGCATTTTTTATACCCTTCTAACCCAACACCGGTACGAAGCCGTTTCAAGGCCTCTTCCTTATCTTGAACAGAAAGCTTATTCCGGGCCACTTGCCGTTCCATATTGCGATCAATGTTTGCAAGCCCCTTCCGAAGAGCTTCTTCTGATACATCGCTTAAATAAACATTATAGCCTGCTAATATACACACGTGGGCGATACCGCCCCCCATTTGACCTGCACCAATGATGCCAATGTTTTCTATCATTTGACCCCCCTATCGTAAGATATTTTTATATTTTATATTTTTCTTGAATGACTGCGTAGGCTGCTTGCATGGAAGGATAATAACTTTTGATTCTGTAATAGATTTCAGAAGCGCTTTTTCTTTTATACGTGTGTGTTGTCTGATTACGGTCTTCGAGCATTATGAGCCACAAAGCTTCATCATCGATGAGTTTAAGTTCAAAGGCTTTTTCAAATACACTTCTAGGAGAAGTAACGTCATACTTTGCGTCAAGACAGATCCCTTCCACAAACGGAAGATTTCCAAGTTTATCATAAAAGTCATGATCTTTAATTTTCATTTTTTGACTTTATCCTACTTGCTTTCATTTCTCAAGGCGCCCTTTGATTTTTGCGATCAACTCGGGCAAAATAGTGAAAAGATCTCCCACCAATCCATAATCAGCCACTTGAAAAATAGGAGCATCGGGATCCTTGTTAATAGCAACAATCACTTTGCTATCCTTCATGCCCGCAAGGTGTTGAATGGCGCCTGAAATCCCAACGGCAATATAAAGATCTGGCGCAACGACTTTTCCTGTTTGTCCAACTTGATAATCATTAGGAACAAAACCTGCATCAACGGCCGCCCGGGAGGCTCCAATCGCTGCCCCCAACTTATCTGCTAAAGCTTCGAGAAGAGAAAAATTCTCCTTATTTTGTAGGCCTCTCCCCCCCGATACAACAATCGATGCTGCTGTCAATTCTGGTCTTTCTGATATACTTTCCTCCATTTTAATAAACTTTGGCTGGGGAACAGATGGTTCACGAAAAGGATAAACTTCAAGAGGAGCATGTGTGGTACCAACACGGGCTTTTTCAAAAACCGTAGGGCGAACCGTTATGACCTTAATTACATCTCCCGAAACAACAGTTTCCAAAGCATTCCCAGCATAAATGGGACGCACAAACGTCTTTTTATCCAGGATTGCGATAACATCGGAAATTTGCGCCACATCTAATAAAGCTGCTATTCGAGGAAGAAGATTCTTCCCAAAGGTTGTCGAAGGGGCGAGGATAAATTCATATTCAGCGCTAAGTCCCAAAATCGTATCTGTCGCGTTTTCAGCCACAATGTGTTCCAACAGAGGATTTTCAACGATCCACACCTTTTCAACACCCTCAAAGCTTGAGACTTCTGCAGCTACCTTATGACATGAGCTTCCCATAACCACGACGTGAATAGGGGTTGAAAATGCTTTGGCTGCCGTAAGGGTCGCAAGGCTGACTTGGGTCAACGTTTTCTGATCATGTTCAGCAATAAGAAGAAGGGACATCAGATCACCTTTGCCACATGTTCAAGTTTATCCAAAAGCTCATCGACATCTTTGACTTTAATGCCAGGCTTGCGTTGAGGTGGCGCCTCAACCCGAAGGATTTTAAGGTGAGGTGTTAGATCAACTCCCAAGGCTTCTGGCGTTACAACCTCAAGTGGTTTTTGCTTTGCTTTCATAATATTTGGCAAAGTCGCGTATCGGGGCTCATTAAGACGCAAGTCCGTTGTTACAACGGCCGGCAGAGGCATCCTGAGCGTCTCTAATCCTCCATCGACTTCGCGGACAACCTCTATGTCCTTTCCTTGAACGTCTAAGCGGGAAATAAAAGTTCCTTGCGGCCATTTGAGAAGAGCTGCAAGCATTTGGCCTGTTTGATTGAAATCATCATCAATGGCTTGCTTTCCCAGAAGCACAAGCTGAGGAGATTCCCGCAGAACAAGACTTTTTAAGGTTTTCGCAACACCTAAGGGTTGTGTTTCAAGGGCGGTTTCCACATGAATGGCCCGATCTGCTCCCAAAGCAAGAGCTGTCCTTAAAGATTCTTGGCAAGCTTTCTCGCCTATTGAAACGACAACAATTTCTGAAGCGATTCCTTTTTCTTTAAGACGAACGGCCTCTTCAACGGCAATTTCATCAAAGGGATTGAGAGACATTTTGACCCCAACCAAATCAATTCCAGTTCCGTTTGCCTTCACACGCACCTTAACGCTATAATCTACAACCCGCTTAACAGCGACGATAATTTTCACAAAATGTGCCTCATAGATGAATTGATTATAGTATAGCGTAGCCTAATGAGGTTGAAAAAATGTTAATGGAGCTTCTTTTTTTAAAAGGAGGTTATTCCTTCTTTTTTAGAACGTCAAATGGCGATGAAGCGCCATTTTCATCATGATATTCAAACGGTTTTGAATCAGGCGCAACCGGATAGGGGTCTAGGTTCAAAGAAATAAGTTGGATCACAATTTCTCCAAGATCCAAGATATCTTCATGAAGAACTTCACCTGTCTCCAGCATATTCAGATCTATTTCCTCTTTGGCTTTCGTTTCATGAGGTGCAAAAAAGAAAAACTCATCCACATCAATTTCAAGATGTTCAGGCACTGGCACCAACGTCCGTACGCATTGTTGCGTCACATCGGCTTTGATATGCCCCGTGAGAGCTATATGCCCGTCTTTTTGGAGATGGAGCTCCGCATCGATCTGGTCCACCTGAAGAAGCTTCAAGCGTTTTGTAATTGCTAATTTTTCCTCAGCTGTCGCCACTAAGTAAAAATCATGGGGTATTGAGCTAAGTGTTTCAATATTTACGGAGAAAGTGAGGGATGACATATCTTAATTTCCTTCTTATTTTCTGTTGGCCATTCAATCTTAGATACCTTTTCAATATCTTGGCCTTTTAAAAGCAAATCACAATCCTTAATATAATGGATTAATTCTTGCAGCGAATTAGGGGGGATACCTCCGTAGAGATTACGAACAAGAGCGTCTTCCAAACCACACTTGTTTTCTAAAGCAGTATGGTATGCCTTCAAGGCTCCATAAAAAAATTTTGCACATTTTTTAACTTGTTTTCCAACGCTTAAGTCACCAACACCAATCTCACGTAAGGTTAATTCCGTGTATGAAAAAAAAGCATCAAAAACAGCTTGAGCCAAAGCTCCCCTCAAATTCCTTAAAAGGAGTGCCATATGAAGACAGGCACAATCAAAGCGGCCCTCAAGCGTATCTGGCACGCCCCACTTTTCGTAAAAAACTGTCGCCCGTGCTTGGCTCAAGATAGAAAGACATAAATCTTCAGCTTGAGAACGACATGACCTTTTCCAGAAAGCGTTGACAGGGCGTTCAAGGATAGGCATTGTGAACCTTTATTTGGTTAAGCATTCATGACACGTATCGACAAATGAACTTGAAATCAAGAGCTTTTAAACTATTTTTAGCCCTCCTTGTGCTTCTCACAGGTTGCGCAACCTATGATAATCGCGGCCATTTTGTTGATCCAGATCAATTGGCCAAAATTCAAATTGGTGCATCTACAAAAGAACAAGTAGCTGAACTTATAGGGACACCATCTTCTGTGTCTCCTTTTGGGGATAAAACATGGTTTTATATGTCAGAAACAACTGAGCGAAAGGCTTTTTTCTCCCCTAAAGTCTTAAAAAGCAATGTGACGCGCATTGAATTTGATGACAGTGGAAAAGTCACGGCTCTTGACTCCCTTACAGAACAAGACCATCAGGTCATCGCCCACGTTAATCGTTCGACGCCTACTTCAGGTTACTCTGACAGTGTTTTAAAACAGCTCTTCGGCAACGTAGGACGCTTTAATGGTAAGGATCCTGATAACGACCGAGGCGGTCGTTAAGATTATCCCTCCCCCCTCTAACGTCATCTCGGGTATAGGGTAATACCATTTATAAGAAATAAATATCATAAATAATTCTGGATTGCTTCGGAGCAAAGCTCCTCGCAAAGACGAGAGGTGGATGTTTCGTACAGTCGTCTTCGCGAGCCCCCTTTGGGGGCGTGGCGATCCAGAAACTTAA
>DATKTE010000259.1:0-3460 GCA_035531295.1 Alphaproteobacteria bacterium | reverse complement strand
CAACATTCAGGAATTTGAAAATGAAAGCAAGGACCTTTGGTTTGCGGCCCCCATGGAGTTTGTTTGCTGTTTTCATAGCATGAAGCACAGTCTGAACATGAGTCAGTTGGTGAGTTGCGTGGAGGAGGTGAATGACAGATATCCCCTAATTTCTCAGTACTAGACGTGAGTAGCCATCCTTCTCCACGCGTTCGTATATGAAACGAATAGGGTGTTTGATTATTTACACAAATGTGAATGGGATCACTGGGCCAAGGACGCTGGGAAGAACTACTGCCGCTTTCCGTGGAAATTGGGAGTGGAAGTAATGTTTTTTCTGCAGCTTGTAACGGACAAAGACTCATATAAATGAGCAGCATCCAGAAACCTAAAAGTCCTAATGGTCCGCATCTTGTAAATATTTTCATTAGATCTGCGCCATTCATGTTGTAAAGATGTTTTTTATTTTAATTAAATTTTATGTACATAGACTTTTTCACATAACCATTAAAAATTTCTTAAGACATTCTCTTTCTAGGACAAAATAATTTGCTCAAAGTCTATCTAAAAATTGACTTCTCTCCTTCTCATGAATACAAATTAACAATGACTGAAATTGGATTTTATCATCTCACAACCTCACCCCTTGAAAGGGCCCTTCCTCGCCTTCTTGAAAAAGTGCTTGAGGCTCATAAACGCGCAGTCATTATGTTTGCAAGCCAGGAAAGACTGGAATACATCAACAGCGCATTATGGACTCTTGGAAAAGCAAGCTTTATTCCCCATGGAAGCGCAAAAGAGGGCTTTGCCGAAGACCACCCCATATGGTTAACAACAGAGGATGAAAACCCTAATGGCGCTCATTTTCTCTTTTTAACGGATGGCATTGAGTCCCCTTCCCTCTCCACCTATGAGCGTTGTTTAGATCTTTTTGATGGGAATGATGAAGAAGCTGTTGCACAGGCTCGCGAACGGTGGCTAAAGGCTAAAGATCAGAACCATAAAATTACTTATTGGAAGCAAACAAAATCCGGAGCTTGGGAAAAGGGAGCTTAGATTCTTCAATTCCTTTCAAGCAACGCTTCTTCCCCTCTCCCTCATTTTGTATCATGCAATTGGTCTATAAAGATCTAAAGCTTGTATGAATTCAATTCTTTTGGTATGAATATATACTAATAGAGTTCACTACATCACATCACTTTCTTATCGTGGCTCTACAAAAGAACTTCATCTAAAAGGGGAGAGTACCTAATGATCCAATTTAAAAATATGAGTGCCCTTGCATTTGCTTCTGCCTTGTTTCTTTCAAGCAACGTATTTTCCAGCAAGCCTGACGAAATTATTTCACCTCTAGTTGAGGAAAATCAAAAGACAGCACCGGCAAAACAACAACTTTCTTTATTCGATAGAAGTAATAAAAAGAATGAAGAAGAAGTTAAATATAAAGCAAGAATGATACAAAAGAAATATAAGATAAAAAAGAAAGAGAATTAAATATATCCACTGAGTCAATCACGCATGGGAAAGATGAGCCATTTCTATGAGCTAAGTGATGCATCGAAACTTAGTTTCTAGCGGTTAGTGTTCTAATTCTGAAACAACTTTTCTGCAACAAATTATACTTTTTTCCTACTTAGCAGTTGAGTTAAGTTCTTTTTAGACGTAAAAAGAAAGATGTACGTTAAAAATATTTGCTAGTAACCATATCACTCTGAGGGCACAATGATTACGATTCGCTTCCCTGATGGCTCAAATCGGGAGTTTCCAAAAGGCATCACCGGTTGGGAGATTGCGAAAAGCTTGAGCACAAGCTTGGCCAAGGAAGCAGTTGCTGTGCGTATTCAGGATGAGCTTTGGGACTTAACACGCCCCATCGAAGAAGATGCAGCTTTCGAAGTTATTAAACGTACAACGGAAACAGGTCTTGATATTCTTCGCCATGATACAGCCCATATTTTCGCAGAAGCTGTAAAGGAACTCTACCCAGAAACCCAAATCACAATTGGACCTTCTATCCAAGATGGCTTTTACTATGATCTCTTTCGGGAAGAATCTTTTACCCCAGAAGACCTTAAAATCATTGAAGAGCGCATGCATGAGATTGTAAACCGGGATGAACCCCTCACGCGCGAAGTTTGGGACCGAAATACGGCTATTGAATTTTTCAAGGCTGCGGGCGAATTATTTAAGGCTGAAATCATTGAAGATCTTCCTCCAGGGAATCAAATTACCCTTTATCGTCAAGGGAACTTTGTGGATTTGTGCCGCGGCCCTCACCTCCCCTCCACAGGCAAACTTGGACATGCCTTCAAGTTAATGAAAATTGCTGGAGCTTACTGGCGGGGGGATCAAAAAAACCCAGTCCTTCAACGCGTCTATGGAACAGCGTGGTCAACGGAAAAAGACCTCCAAGACTACCTAACCCGCCTTGAAGAAGCAGAAAAGCGCGATCATCGTAAGCTGGGTAAGGAAATGGATCTTTTCCACATGCAAGAAGAAGCCGTCGGCAGCGTCTTCTGGCATCCAAAGGGATGGACACTTTATCGCCTACTTGAAAATTATATACGAGATAAAATCGCTCTAGAAGACTATGTCGAGGTTAGAACGCCCCAACTCCTTGATAAATCATTTTGGGAGGCTTCGGGGCATTGGGAAAAGTTCAGAGAGAGCATGTTCGTTGTTAAGGATGAGGATAAGACTTTTGCTCTAAAGCCTATGAATTGCCCTTGCCATATACAAATTTTCCGTCAAGGGCTTAAAAGCTATCGGGATCTACCTCTGCGCATGGCCGAATTTGGGTCATGTATAAGGAATGAACCATCGGGCGCCCTTCAAGGCTTAACGCGCGTCAGAAGCTTTGTCCAAGATGATGCTCATATTTTCTGTAGAGAAGATCAAATAGCCGAAGAAACGCGAAAATTTTGCGTTCTGCTTTTAAATGTTTACCAAGAACTGGGGTTTGATGAGCTTATTGTAAAGTTTTCTGACCGCCCCCCTGTCCGAGCAGGAGAGGATTCGGTCTGGGACAAGGCAGAAGCTCAACTCGAAGCTGGTGCTCGCAGTGCAGGCCTTAGTTATACCCTAAGCCCTGGTGAAGGTGCTTTTTATGGACCTAAGCTTGAATTTATCTTGAAAGATGCGATCGGTCGTGAGTGGCAATGCGGGACCTTACAGCTGGACTTTGTTATGCCAGAAAGACTTGATGCCTCTTATATTGGCGAAGATGGTAAAAAATACCGACCTGCGATGCTTCATCGTGCCATTTTAGGATCCCTTGAGAGATTTATCGCCATTTTTATAGAACATTATGCCGGGAAATTTCCTCTTTGGGTTGCCCCTGTTCAAGCCGTAGTTGCAACAATTACCCAAGATGGCGATGAATACGCATATAAAGTCTTTGACGAGCTTAAAGCAGCAGGATTGCGGGCTGAGCTTGACTTAAGAAACGAAAAAATTAACTATAAAGTGCGCGACCTTAGCC
>DATKTE010000258.1:0-2027 GCA_035531295.1 Alphaproteobacteria bacterium | reverse complement strand
GGTGTGTGGGACAAGCAGAAGGCGCTGAAATTATGCGGCGTGCTCCTTATGTAGACATTGTCTTAGGCCCCCAAACCTATCATCGTCTTCCTGAAATGATTGCCCGTGCGACGCGATCTAGGGATAAAAAAGAAGGTCCTGGCAGAGGCATCTTGGATGTGGAATTTCCCGTTGAATCGAAATTTGATCATCTCCCCCAAGACCATTCTGAGGTGGGACCATCTGTCTATGTAGCTATTCAAGAAGGCTGTGATAAGTTCTGCACCTTTTGCGTGGTTCCTTATACGCGTGGAGCTGAATATTCACGCCCTGTCCAAGCCATTTTTGAAGAAGCCTCAAGACTTGTTGAACGTGGCGCCAAGGAAATCACCCTTCTAGGACAAAACGTGAATGCCTATCATGGCGGGTCCCCCCAAGGGCAGGAATGGGGATTAGGGAAACTTATGGAACACCTCGCGTTAATAAAGGGACTCAAACGCCTTCGCTATATGACGTCACACCCACGGGATATGGATGAAGACCTCATGGTAGCTCACAGGGACATCCCCCAAGTCATGCCTTTTCTCCATCTGCCCGTACAATCCGGATCGGACAGTATTTTGGTAGCGATGAACCGTAAACATACGCGGAAGCATTACTTCGATATCATTGAAAAGCTACGCATCTTTCGGCCTGATATTGCCCTTTCCTCTGACTTTATTGTGGGCTTTCCAGGAGAGACGGATAAAGATTTTGAGGATACAATGGATCTGGTTCGCCAGGTCGGTTTTGCGCAAGCCTATTCCTTTAAATACAGCCCACGTATTGGCACACCCGGGGCGCTCATGGAAAATCAAATCCCTGAGGAAATCAAAACAGAGCGCCTCGCAAGACTTCAAGAGCTTTTGAATGCACAACATCAAGCCATAAATGAAGCATGTGTGGGCCAGACGCTCTCAGTTTTATTGGACCGAAGAGGCAAACAGGACGGGCAATTGTTAGGAAAAACGCCAGGATTGCAATCCGTGCATATCGACGCCCCTTCTCGTCTTTATGGAGAATGCGTTGATGTTAAAATTGAAAAGGCCTCTGCCAATAGTTTGACAGGAACGGTCGTGACAGTCGAGGACTAGAGACTAAATCTCTTACACCACAACAAGCATGACGATACCGGCCACACCGATAAGGATGTAGAAAATCTTCGCCCCCAAGCTGCCTGGACCAAAAAGGCGTGCAATAACATCAAGATTAAAGACACCCACCATGCCCCAGTTTAAGGCGCCAATAATGACCAGAATATAGGCTATAAGCCCTATGATGTGATGAATGTCCATTCCACGACTTCTCCTGTTCGTTTATGATTTTATACTATCATATATACAGAATCAGAGAAATAGATTCTTAAAAGGATCCTTCCTCCAATTAAAACTGCAGATATGAGTCGCAAAATGTAAGAGGAACTGTCCCTCTTACACTTACCTGATTATTCTTCTTATGGAGGCAAAACGTTACAAAACTATCTATTTGAGTCGCATCAGACTGCGATCATTTAGAATTAGCAATTAATTACCACGCTTACTATAATTTGTGTTTACATTTAATTATATATTGTTTATAGAATTAAATTAATATTATCTATTTTAAAAGATTTGTGTTGGAGTTTTCTATGAAAAAAATTACTTATTTATTGGCGTGCGCTTTGTTGTTTTCCCAATCCGTTCAAGCGGGAAAGGATTTTTTTACCTATTCAGAAAGTAATGGGGTTCTCTGTTTCAAAAAAAGCGGCAAGTCTTTTGAAAAGGCGAACGAAGTAGTCGGGAAGTTCGCAACACACCACACAGTTCGTCAGGTTCGTTTTCATGAGAAGGTATCCCGAGAGCAGCAGGAAAAAGTAATTGCAAATATATGTAGCACAGCACATTTGCACCACCTTGGGTCTGGTTTTTTTGAAGATGAAGAAATACACAATTACAATGAAACCTTAATAAATCTTATAAAAAACAATGTAATGTGCATGAAGAATAACTATGTTGCTGGATGGAGGAGTC
>DATKTE010000257.1:0-6258 GCA_035531295.1 Alphaproteobacteria bacterium | reverse complement strand
CCGAGAGAGAGAATGTTGGCTGAATGGTCACACCTAGTAACTTGAGAGATTCAGGGATTGCTACATTATCCATGAATTTGACTGCTTTGGTTAGTGGGGCGATTTGTGTTCTGAAGGGCTTAGATTTCTTGCTCACTATCTCTGAGGCGTCTGCATACGCCTTTTTCTTTGCTTCGTATTCTGTGACGTTGGCATCCTTTATCCATTCAGGTATGCTGTCTCGTATGGTTTTACTGATTGCACTTGCGTTCTTGCGTTCTGTTTTGGTTTCTTCGTTCATTTCGCCCTGCTTGACCTTACGACCAAGCATGTACCCTGTTTTCTCTGCCAATAAGTCTCTGAATCCTCTGAGGTTAGTTAATTCCTCTTGGACTTTTTCAGGAATCTGAACTATTTGCTGTTTTTGCAAATAATCATCTCCTATTTTGTGGAAGCTAACCTGATTGGTTACTTTCCGTAAGTGGTTTACATAAAGGCTATTTACTCCCCGCCACAGCTATTCCAAAAAGAAAGGAAGTTAAACCTTAGCTAACGCTAAAGCGTAGCGGTTACGAAAGGTATGCCAAAACTTCGGATTCTTCATTGACTCTTTTATTGTAGCTATCTCTTGAATATCTCTGATTCTGACAATGAGCATTTGCTCAAATTCCTTTAGGGGAACATGAGAAACAAAAGCACCAAAATCTGTACCGTGAGATTTATCGAAATGCGTAGCTATGTTTTGTTTAAACGCCAGTACATCATCTGCTATCACTAGAAAACCGCATAAGGCACATACTCCAACATAAAGCATTGTTCAGACACCTTATATTCTTGAAGCTGTGACGGTTTAGAGAAGTCTTTTTGTAAAGTTTAAAGGGTTTATTTTCTCAAACTGTTTTAACCTATTAACCGTATAATTTCCGAATATTTTGTTTATTTCAAACATTTAGACGGAATCATTGACGATTAAAGACAACTACCTTTTCGGTAATTGTTTCCCTTTGCGTGTGCAACCAACTTTTTTAGGTTGTGAAACCGTTTTATTTTTTTGGGTTCCTTTTCGGTTTCTCCATGCAACAACAACAGTTTAACCCTTTTGTGCATGGTCATAAAAAGTCTAAATCAAATACGACATTTTGACCTTTTTTAAGCCAAGTCCGCTTAACCGCTTTCGGTTTTTCTCTCAGGTCTTTTCGGTGGCGTTTTTGTCAGGTGACACCAAACCCTTAAAATTTTTGAACTTTAAGAGATACTTAACTTATTTCGGTTTGTGGTTGGTTTGTGTTCATGTTGTCGGTTTAATTTCTCCCTCTTATGTTAGATAAGATGTTTAGAAAAACGCCTTTTAAATCTTATCTAACTATATTAATATGTAAACATGATTCAAACATGATTTTATCAAAAAGTGACAAAAAATAGACCAAAAAAATTCCATTAACTAATATTAATGGGTTAAATAATACCAATGGACATTACGTACTGACTTGATTGTTCAGGGTTTTTTTGGTTCACACATTTTTAATGTGATTTTTCGCCAAGTCCAACCGACATTTTTTTTTCTTGAATCCACAAAAACCAACATTGAGCAAGAGTTAAGAAAATATGGTTATCCACAAACAAGAACGAAAAAGCTACAATAAGCCACAGCCCGAAATCTTAAAGCAAAGTAATGCTATTGATACTTGTGAGATGAATAAGATGGATGCTCCTAAGTGTGCAAAATGTTCTAAATGTGGAACAGTTATCACATGCACTAAAGGAGATTGTGATATTATGCAATGTCCAAAATGTGGATGGGATGTTTACTTCTAGTCTCTTAGATATCCACAAAAAGCAACAACAATCCACGAAGAGCTTATCATGTTAGGAATCTAATAGCAGGCAAAAAAAGGGGTGGGAATTTCGGTGACAAAGAACATTAATCTTCGTCTTCTTCCCATTCTTCCTCCTCTTCTTCCCGCATAAGAAACTCCAAAAAAAGGAAGAGTGTTTTGAGGATTTAACGATTATGCACTCGGTCAGCCGCCTCTGCTAAAACGTGGAAAGGCTGTATTGTGGGCGGAGGAACACGCTTGCCATCAGCCACTGGTCGGGTGTCGAACACTTAAAAATGTTGGACGTTTTCTGAGTAAAGAAGCTCTTAAAAGATTCCGCTTTGCTCGGAGGCTAAAAAACGCTTAAAGACTCTTCGTATTGTACTCAGCTCTAAATCTCCCAATATAGGCTGTTAAAGCTCCCATCGCAAAAGCAATCAGAACTATAATAATCATTGAAGATCTTTTTTCGATGCTATCCATACCAACGATATAACCGTATAGCCAACCAACACACAACGCCAAGACAAACCCCCGCATAGTACTAGCTTTGAACCGTATGTCACGATCTTTTTCTCGTCTTAGTTGTTCTAACTCTTCTTTATCATTCATCTTTCATTCTGTTATCTCCATTTTCTTTTTAAGTTTTTCCACAAAATACCCACAAAAAGCAACAAACGTAAGCTAAGGTAAGCCACATTTTTCCTCACACAACCACAACAGAGTTTTGCCAAAAAAAGACTGAAAACTCGGTGTTCGGGTGTCGAACATTCTGACACATTTTAGCACAAGCTTTTTATGTCCATGTTTATTCATCTCCTGTCTAATGCCCTTTCTTCCATGAATCAGGATATAAAGACTTCCGCGGATTTTTCCATTCTTCTTTATCGATGTTTTCTGGAACATAAGTGTAGATCCTCCGAGGCTGAAAGCCAAGAACATCTGAGGGCTCCTCCCGGACAAACTTGATTAGCTCCAGCTGCAGCAGCCAATAAATGTAGTTGCGAAAATTCTGGTAGGATCCCGGGTTCTTTTTGAATTTCTTGAATTGTCGCCACATGTTGAATATGTAGTCTTCAACGTTCTGTAAAAGATGGTCCCTGATCCACATGCCTGTTGAGACCATTTTGCGTGGGCCAAAACCCCTCGGTACCTCGATAACGCCTTTGCTGGACATCACACTCTCCAAATGTCCCAAGGTGTATTCTTTATATTAATTTTTCTTTCCAGTTTTCAGGCGTAAGTGCGTACTCGTACTTTTTGTAATAATCTCGCCAACCCTGTCTGGATCTGCTGAGATACACTTTATCCTGTTCAGGCAATTTCTGTCCCATTAGAAACTTAACAGCATCACGGTCCATGCCTGCATCGCCCAACAAAGTTCTGAAAGCTGCCCTCAAAGTGTGTGGACGTATCGGGTTTCTACCATTATATTTTCCAACAAACTCTTTAGCGAGCATCTGAAACTTATCGTCTATTGTACGGTGGCTGGTACTATAAATTGGCGTGTCTAGATTCAGTTTATGGCCTTGAAGGTGCTGTCTAAGTAGTGTTACTCCCCAGGTTCCAATGAAAGTCATGAATTTTACTTTCGTTTTGTGTCTTGACAAATCTAAACATAGTGGAATTGTTTGATGTTCGTACTCATATTTGATGTCTGAATAAGTTAATAGAAGAAGATCCTTAATGCCTATGCCTGACTGAAAAATTGTTACAGCTGCAGATTGTAGCTCTGGGTTCTCGATCATGCCCATTAATTTTGTTATTGTTTCAATGGTCCAGGGGAATTTTTTACTAATCGCTGCTGCGTCTGGAAGATTAACGTAACGTGTAGTAATTATTATGTCAAAGTAGGCTGCCATGGACTGAACAGCCGCAACATAGGACCTGATCGTTTTGGGCGTTAAATCCTTTTTTTGCATCCATTCAACAAAACCTTTAAAAGTGTTCCTGGCTACCCGAAGCTTTTCTCGCCTAGGCCTACGCAGATCCTCTTCGAGAACGTCAAGAAAATATTTTGGCGTTTTGCCGTAGAAATCTTGGAAGTTTGTTAAACCTGCTCTGTAAACTCTTCTAGTTCCTTCTTTTAATGCACCCAGAAATTCGTCTGTCTCTCTGTCAAATTCAAATCCTATTTTATCCACCTTCAATCGGTAATGCTGGCAGCGGCGGCTTTGGAGGAATCATATCAGCTGGTACGCCTAAACCCGTTAAAAACGCTACAAATTGGGCCCAGAACTGATCAAACAAACTTATTTCTCCATTTTCTGTTGTTACTGCAAACTGTTTAACAGAAGCTCCAGAGAATTCTGGGTTGGTTGACACTTGAACTGTGAGGTTGAGGTTGTTTGGTGGCATCGTAAACATTGGTTCCCAATAAACGAAGTCTCCTGCATGACACCACTGTACTTGTCCTTGGTAGAATAGTTGTCCAGTATATGCGTCAAGAATTCTGCCGTAAATGTTTCCATCCATGGCGCCAGTATTTTTTGCGCCGAAAGTGATGCCTAAGTTTGCTCCCACATTACACTTAGCAGCCACACCTTCAGGGTAAACACTGTACCATGTACCAGTTGAACCATCAAGAACGCGGATAGCGAATACCTCGGCAACCGCTTCACCTATTGCCTGAATAACAAACGATCGAGATTGAGACATAAATATTACCTACCAATAGAATTAGGGTTAACCGTTTTAAATTTTTGCTTCTGCAACCTCAACACTCTTTTGCAAGAGCTTTATAAAGTAAAAGAGATAGCATATTTCGGAGAGTGTAAAGATGGCTTATGTTCCGAGGTCACAAAGAAAAGAAACAGAAATACAGGAATTATTTAAGGAGCTTCATGAGATCACCGAGAAACAGGACATAATTAACCTGAAGATACGAGAGCTGATAAACGATTCAAAGGACCCCAGATGGCTTCCAATTCATATAATTGACAATGCCAACGCTCTCATACTCGAGATTTCCCTCCACGAAGGCGGAATGGGAAATTGGGCGTACATTGACGAAAAAGCAGATGGGCTTTGGGCAAAATTATTCCAGCAGAGGCAACAAGACTCTCAAACTTTATAAATCAAAAGAGGCAAATACATCAAGAGTGTAATTTTATGGCTTATGTTAAAAAAAGTGAACGAGATCAGAATGAGTCACCAAAATATAGGAAGGGAATGCGAACCGATTGGACCAACATAGCCAGAGAATACAAACATTATCCTGGCAGCATGGGCAGAGTCCATCGGGCACTGTGCGAGGCAATAACATATGCTGGTACGGGTGAACTTGAAAGATTACGAATTGCCTTCCCGGAGCTTGTTGAAGAACTGAAAGGTGATTGAGCTGATTGAACTAGATAAAGACGGAATGCGAATTGATAGTGACGGTATGCGAATGTATGACGACAAGGGCAACTACATTCCAAAGGGTAAACGAGACAAAAAAGGGAGGCAAATCCCTGAGTTTGACCTAAAGAAAGTTAAAGATGGTCTTTTCTTAGCTTTCAAAGGTCATCCCCCTGCAGGTGAGGAACTTGAGCTTCTGTGGTTTGGTTTCAATGAAAAAGCAGCCAAGGACTGGGCCGTCGTAGAAGGGGCTTATGTGTATCAGCTCATTTACAGTCCAACAGGAAATCCTAGGTGAATGAGATGTCTTATGTTCCGAAAAGCAAACGAGAAGAGGCACTTGCTGTAAAAGAACGGCTAAAAAAATGGGCATCAAAAGTCAAGGAAGAAGATGATGCTTTGCACATGATGATAAATCTTATTGAAAGAAGTTCTGAAGAAGTGGATAAAGCCGTATCTGCGGCGTTATTTGCTGCAAAAGCAACTATAATAGACAGGAACGCGCAGCGCGTTTTTATTCAGGATTTTGCCGCCGCATTAAACAGAAGAGGATTATTATCAAACACATATGTTCAACAGTTCCGTGAATATGGTTATCAATATATGTGGGAGGCATAATCGTGCCATATATTCCAAGAAGCATCCGTGAACTTCGAAAATATAGCGAAGGGAAACTCCAGTCGTTTTTTCATGCCCTTCAGAATGCCCAAGCTGATGAGCAAGAAGCTCTCGATTTTTACAAAGAATTAATAGAAGAATATCCAGAATGGCAAGATTTTAAGGAATTGTTTCATGAAGAACAAAACCACTATGATCTATTAACTAAACTTCTTCTCAAAGTAAGGGCAGTAATGACCGAACGCGATATGTTTCCAAAAGGAAATCCTTGTGGCACAAAGGCTTGATTCATTCTACAATTCTAGAAATCATCATGGACCCTGATGTTTCGATAGGCGTAATTTTAGGCGGAAGACGAAAAGGCAAAAGCGTACTAGGCTACGGCATCATAGACGAGCTCCACAACACAAATTTACAAACTTTCGTTCTTGGATTACCCCAAACCAAAACACACCTTATACCACCATATATTCAATCCATTGGAGACTTAGATGATGTCCCG
>DATKTE010000256.1:0-2152 GCA_035531295.1 Alphaproteobacteria bacterium | reverse complement strand
TCCTTTTGGTGTCGAAGTTAGGGGTTACCAAGAAAGCACCCCTCTAAGAACAGCCACATCGGAAATGTTCAGACAAAAAGATATTCCCTGGATTGAAGGGCTCGATCCAAAAGTTGCTGGCGAAGGAGATCATCGTTTGGGAAATTTTCTGGGGCTCCCCGACAAAAGTCATGAACGCACTAATGAGGGCCATTTAGACTATGGATATGGAAGATGTTGGGAAGCAGTTCTTCTTGGTTCTGAGTACACAACAAAACCGGGAAGAAGATACCTAGATGATAAAGAGGCTAAAAACATCGCCCCCCTAGGAACACAATTTGGACCTTTAGTTGAAAGAGCTCGAGCGCTTTCAACAGCAATAGGAAATACCAGAGAATACGTTGTTGAAAGGCTGAGAAGGAAAGACAATGATAGGATTAGCGAAAAAGCCTTGCAAGTGGCGCTACTATCCGGCTTCCTTTAAGGCAAATACTTTCCCTTGGTAATCTTACCAACGCCGTTGGCTTTTTGCCCAGGCTTATTAACCCCTAAGACTAGCCATAAAAATTGACATTAACGCTCTGGCGTTAACTTGTCAAAGATCTAGCTCCTTCAGGAAACAATTTAAGTATTAAGGTAAGTGGGATTTTGAAAGGTGAAGACTGTAATAGAAAGTGCTAAAATCTACCCCATGAATCTCGCTTTCACCTATCATGACCCAGAAGAAAAATTTGCCGACGATTTTGTCTATTTTTTAGGATTAATGTCGGATATGAGGGCGGGGGGTAAAATATATGTCCAGGCATCAAGCGCCATGCGTGGTACCCAAGTTTTAAGCTTGCTTGATTCCATCGCCAGAAGATCCCTGGAGGGTTTAATCCTTGGCATTGCACCTGAAGGTCCTCTCGGACCGGGAAGAGACTTTGAATGTCTTGCTACCGGAATTAAACGGCTTTCCGGCCCAACCTTGATAATTGACGCTGACAAGGGAACAATGGTGGGCCGTTATTTCCCTGAAGATTTGGATTGGTTTGTCAGGAGAACTAAAGACGCCTTTAAAGATGGTGACGTTGGTGTGGTTGAGCTTGAAAGGTCCCAAAAGGCAATGGAAACCTATCCCCCTTCTCAAAGATTAACTGAACCTGTAATTAATGGCGCTTTCGGGAAGTATGCTGGAATTGAAGCGACAGATGTCACCTCAGGAGCGTTTGCCATTAGCGAGGAAGTAGCCAAGGAATGGAGAAAGGGGACCTTGTCTTTTTCGCCATATCTCCACCGCAGCAATTTCATGCCCGAACCCCCTCTTCTTGCCCAATATCTTGGAAAAAGAGTAATCGGCATTCCGGCAAAATACCTGGGAGCTTTTGAAACTCAAATTATGTCGTTAGACAGTGAACTTAGACCGAAGAAGTATACCTTTAGTCAAACCACTGAGGAAAGACCAACCTTTCCTCGGGAAAAAGAGAGATGGTTAAAAAGGCTTGACACGACAATCGACTGGCTCTATGCTTTGTCAGATTATTGCATAACACAGGAAAAAGAGGCTTCCCAAAAAGAAGTAGGCGATTTAAAAAGAATGGTATGGGAGACACTACTTGCCAAGGATCCACAGGCAGCTTTTCTCCACGCATTATTAGAGGAAGGCTGGATAGAGAAATTGAGTCTTCAAGAGCATCCGGGGTTCGGACCCGAATTCTTAAATCATCAAATAAGAGGGGTTGAAAGAAGATAACTCATTTTATTTATTCAGACTTATGAGAGTTTCTTTTAGTTCCTGGATACTTTCATAATCATAAATTGAAGAAACCAAAATCTCTCTTTTGGTTGGCTTAAGCTCAGCTTGGATTTTTTTAATCTTCTCCGGCGTCACTAAATCCGACTTGTGAATCAAAATCATCTCAGGTTTTTCGAGAAGCTGCGGGTCATATTCTCTTAATTCTTTTCTCACTACCTCATAATCATAAAAAGGAGTTCTTGATTCAGCAGAAATCACATGAACCAAAGCTTTGGTTCGGCGGATATGTTTTAAGAATTTAATTCCCAAACCCTTGCCAGTTGAGGCACCGGCAATCAATCCCGGCAAATCAGCCAAGATAAGTCTGTCCATTGCTCCCAAATTCGGCTCCAAAGTCGTAAAAGGATACTCTGCGGTTTTCACTGAGGCAGCCGTCAG
>DATKTE010000255.1:0-10132 GCA_035531295.1 Alphaproteobacteria bacterium | reverse complement strand
GTCACTGTCTTTACACAAATCGTGAGACCCAAGGCTTCGCCTATCCCAATTGACTGGAAAATTTTTGAAAAAGATGGTGATGTGCGTATCTATGATGTGATCTTAGAAGGCATTAGCATGGGCATTACCCAACGTTCAGAATACGCATCCGTTATTCAAAAGGGTGGCGGACAAATCGGGGCTATTAATGTGGCGCTTGAGAATAAACTCGTAAATCCTAAAAAATAATCCTTGTTTCAGGGAGATTAAATGCCAGGTAACCATTCACCATCCTCCCACATGTGTCATCCTTGGCAAGCTACGCTTTGTTTTCCGATGGAAAACATTAGCATTGCTTGGCCGAAGTTTTCTGTGGCAACAAGATCCTTGGGTCAAAAAAAGCCATTGTTTTTCCTGGAAAAACAAGGCTTTCCTAGCCTAAGGATGATACAAGGTGGTGAATAGTTACAATGCCATACCTCAATCGTTTTTTAGAGATGATGGCTGCAGAAAAGGGAACGGCAAGGTCCACCTTAAGTGCTTATGAAGCAGACTTAAGGGATTTCTTTGAATTTCTAAAGAACAAAAAACCCCAAGCAGCCGTCCCTACGGACATCCAAGATTACGTTGTAACACAAAAGCACCTCGCGGCCGCATCGATGGCACGTCGACTTTCAGCCTTGCGTCAATTTTATAAATTTCTAATGAGCGAAGGTGAAATTACAGAAAATCCCACATCTCTGGTGGAGGCGCCACGATATAGACGGAAGTTACCATCTGTTTTGAGTGAAAAGGATGTGGAGTGTCTTTTAGAGGGAGCGAAAGCTTGGGACGGTGCTGAAGGAGCACGTCTATCAGCTCTTTTAGAAACTCTGTACGCGAGTGGGTTTCGTGTCAGCGAATTGGTATCTCTGACGCATGCGACCGCTATAGAAGCCTTAAGTAGTGATAGACCCTTTTTCTTGATTTGCGGGAAAGGAAATAAGGATAGGTTGGTTCCCTTAACGCCGGTTGCATTGGATGCCTTGAGAGAGTATTTAAAAGTACGAGTTACTTTTTTAAGTAAAGGAAAAGAATCTCCATGGCTTTTCCCTTCCTCTGGTAAACAAGGTTATTTGACACGTCAAAGACTTGGTCAGCTGTTAAAAGAACTCGCTTGTAAAGTTGGTCTTAATCCTGCGAATCTTTCTCCTCACACCGTGCGGCATGCTTTTGCAACCCATCTTTTGCGTCATGGAGCAGATTTATTGGTCGTTCAAAAACTTTTGGGACATAGTGATATCTCGACAACTCAAATTTATACGCATGTCGCCAAAGATGAACTAACAGAACTTGTTGAAGCCTTTCATCCCCTTGCTAAACGATAGAGGGTGAACTATGCCACAAATGAAATGTGTGTTTGAAGGGTTAAGCATTCTATTGTTGGCTTTAAGTCAGCTTAATGCTGAATCACAGCTCCCCTTTCCCCAAAATTTTAATGTTAAAGGGAAGCCAATTCTGCCAGAATGCATTAGCCATTTTTTCTGATATAGTTCGCGTTTTGAGCCAATTTCTCTTGAGACTGATTCCTGTCAAAAGGGTAGAAAAGTGAGTCGAAGGGTCCATTTGCAGGTTTCTCTTGAACCCAAAGCCCGAGGTGTTTAGATTCAGACCAAGAATCATTTAGTAGGATATTAGAATCGATGGCCGTAACACTTGAGTTTGAAAAGCCCATTGCAGAGCTAGAGAGTAAGCTTGCAGAACTTCGTCACCTTTCCTCAAGCGGGGAAGTCAACATTGTGAGTGAAGTTAAGCGGCTTCAAGAGAAGGCAGAAAAGCTTCTCAAAAAATCTTATCAAAACCTGACCCCTTGGCAAAAGGTATTGGTGGCGCGTCATCCTGAGCGACCCCACACCAGTGATTATATTAAAGCCTTGATTACTGATTTTACTCCCTTAGCAGGCGATCGGACGTTTGGAGAAGATGCAGCAATTATTGGAGGACTTGGAAAGTTTCGGGGGCACCCCGTTGTTGTGATGGGTCATGAAAAAGGAAAAGATACCGAACTTCGTCTTAAGCATAATTTCGGGATGCCAAGGCCGGAAGGTTACCGAAAGGCTGCACGTTTGATGCAGCTTGCGGATCGATTTAATCTTCCCATCATTACATTTATCGATACGGCGGGAGCTCATCCCGCAATTGAAGCAGAAGAAAGAGGCCAATCAGAAGCCATTGCGCGGAGCCTTGAGGTGAGTGCAGCCATCCATGTGCCTATCATAACAACAGTCATTGGAGAAGGGGGGTCGGGAGGAGCTGTAGCTCTTGCCTTTGCCAATGTCGTTTTGATGCTTGAACATGCCATCTATTCGGTGATTTCACCCGAAGGATGTGCTTCCATTTTATGGCGGACGCGGGATAAAAAAGAAGAAGCTGCTGCTGCTCAAAAACTTACGGCTCAAGATCTTAAGCAACTTGGGGTAATTGATGCCATTATTCCCGAACCTCTCGGGGGTGCTCAACGGGGCCCTAGTATCACGATTCAAGCTGTTGGCGATGCGATCGAAAAGGCCCTTAAGCCCTTACTCTTTCTAGATAGAAAAGCTGTTCGTGAGCAAAGGCGCGCTAAATTTTTGGCGATGGGTCGAGCGGGAATTACAAAGTAAATTTCAGTTTTAATAAATTCTTAATCCCTTTGTCGTAGGATTCTTAATTAGGAAAACGAAAAAATTGTAGGGAGAGTCACATGACACAAGTTAAAGAGATTATGCGGCACGACAAATTTGTTATTGCACCCACGGATACCTTGACCCGTGCGGCTGAAAAAATGAAAGAGCATGAGATTGGCGTTGTTATTGTTGCAGACGGAGAGAGACTGGTCGGTATGCTGACTGACAGAGATATTGTTGTTCGAGGACTTGCAAAGGGGAGAGACCCAAATACGACAAAAGCAGAAGAAGTCATGTCTTCTCCTGTTATCCATTGCATAGAAGATGATTCAACGGATGGAATTGCCCGGAGAATGGCCGCTGAACGCGTGTCCAGGCTCCCAGTACTAGACCATCATTTAAAGCTTCGTGGCCTTGTCTCTGTCCGCGATCTGTGTGTCTTCGATAATGCAAAAGGCGGTGAAGTCATTGCAAAGATGAGAGTTGATAAATGATCCTACTCTTGCCGCGGCTTATCGAGTCTTAAAATGACTATCTCGTCTGGTCGAGTATAGCCCAATTGTAAGCGAACTTGCTGGTCAAGAAGATCTCGGTTAATGCTTTCAGGACGCAAATCACGGACCTTTTCTTCAAGTTCCTGCCGTGTTTGTGTAATTTCTTTGAGCACGCTTTGAATGTGCAGAAGACGTTCTTGGAGTTGCATCCAAGCAAGGATACCCCTATCCCCTTGAATGGAGTGATAGGTAAAGTACGCCATAATAGCAAAGACCATAAAAGGTGCGAGTGCTTTTTGACTGAGTCTTTGAAGGTTGCGTGTATTAAAATTCATGAGGTAGATTTTAGACGATTCTCTAACTTATTAAAACAAGTAATATTAATTATTTTATAGTGAACTACTCACCCATTCCCTCTCCGTGTTATCCTGGCCAGAAAAGACTTGTTTTCCCTTGAAAAACAAAGCATTTTTTGTCCAGGATGACACATGAGAGTGAGTGATTATAATTCAATGGGTTCCAAAAAGTCGGTCACCTGCATCGCCAAGACCAGGAATGATATAGGCTTTTTCGTTCAGTTTTTCATCCAGTGCTGCTGTATAAATGGGAATATGAGCATATTTTTCATTAAAGATCCTTACACCTTCAGGAGCAGCAACAAGTGCCAAGAATTTTATATTTGAGGCTTTCGCACCATGCTTAATAAGCGTGTCAACAGCAGCCACAGCAGAATTTCCTGTTGCCAGCATAGGATCAACAAGAAAAAAGATTCGCCCATTGGCGCTTGGAAGCTTAACCAAATATTCAACAGGCTTTTTTGTTATTGGGTCTCGGTACATTCCAATATGACCTTCATCAGCCTCTGGGATCAGTTCTAAGAGACCATCAGCCATTCCAAGCCCTGCTCTTAAAATCGGAACAATTGCGGGATTTGGACCTGCGATTATAGGGGCTTCCATGGTCGTAAGAGGAGTTGTAATCGTTTCATTTGTGAGAGGGAAGTCACGCGTAATTTCATATCCCATGAGAAGAGCAATCTCTCGAAGGAGCTGGCGAAAGGCATGCTTTGGCGTATTGACCTTTCGCATTTGCGTGAGTTTATGTTGAATCAGAGGGTGGTTGATAATGTGTAAATTGGGAAATTCTGGATGGATCATCGTCAATAAATTAACCTATGTTTAAAATTAGCTTTACAATATCCCTACGAAAACATCAAATCTTTACTGAATCCTCGTACTATATAATTCGGTTTTACGGAGAGACACCTTCAGAAGGAGTTTCTAGAGGGGTAATTGGCTTTTCTCCCCTTTCTTGGCGTCTTTCTGGAGGAGAGTAACGTGATATGCGATTAGCTAGGGCTAAACGATAATAGTGATCGGCATATTGATAATAATTTTCGGCAGTCACAGGGTCGCCTAATGATGCTGCGTCTCGAGCAAGAGTTAAATACTTTTCCACAGATTGTTGTGGATTAGCTCGGACTTTACTATCACCAAAATCTCCATGTGTGTGTCTCTGATGCGGCCTATGACGCTCTGAAGAACGGCCTTGAGGCCGCTTGGAATAACCAGCTTGTTTCATGAACTATCTTCTATGTTGATTGTTAGACTCTTACTCCATTAAGGAGTATATCAGAGCTAGATCTGAAAGATATTCTCTTTCACTTCTATTGTTAACGATGGGCTCGCGCTTTGCAAGCTTTTTTACAATTTTTTTGTAATTATTCCCCTGTCTGCGTCGTTCTTGGCAAGATAGTTCTTTGTTTTCCAGAGGAAAACCTTAGAATGTATAGTCCTAGGATGAGGGATCGGAGACCCCTCCTTCAACCTCTAAAACGAGTTCAGAAAGAGTGGAAGAGCTATGCAGTGATAATTTTCCTTTATTTTCTTTAACAAGGCAATGAATTAAGTAACATGGTACACTCCGGGGCGTTAGGTCTTCGAGAGAGGATCTACCCTCAAGTGCCTCAACTGTACCCTTGTGAAGGATTATAGGATCGGCCCTAAGACGGAGAGAAAGGATCAGATTTTCTTCCTTTGGGGGTGAAATATGCAGAACGCCTCCTCGGGGAGCGCACTCACTAACCCACAAAACAGTATTCAAGAGGAGGCGACCCCATCCTTCGAGCGTGAGATTCTTTTGGAAAGGCTCCTTCCACTGAAATTCTATTTTGCTTCGTATAAAATAATTTTCTAGAATTTGTCGAGCTTCTCCAAGGGAAATTCTTGCTCCACTATAGCCAAAAGCAACCCTGAATAAGCTGAGACGAGCAGAAGCAGTTTGCGCACTATGCAGAATTAAGTTTAAAATTTCCTGAGTTTCGGTAAGATGGCCAGGTGAGGTTTCTTGAAAGAGTTCAAGGCCAGTATTGATTGCTCCAACGGGTGTTACGAGATCATGACAAAGACGAGAAATAAGAAGCTCTGCAAGACGAAGGGAAAATTGTTGGTGCATTTTAATATTCCTTATGCAAATTTTAGCATCTTGTTAAGACCTCGTCTGATAGAGTATCAACATAATAGCATATTTAGTAAAATTTTAAGCTTCTTTTAAGCAGAGACATATAAAATGAAGACATATCAAAAAGTTATAATAGCATTAATTATATGTGCAATCGGTGGTGGCGCCGTTTTGTGGCTTGTACAAGGGAAGAAAACCCCTGAAGCTCCAATAAAAGAACCCACTCCAGTTGAAGTTGTAAAAGCGAAAAGTGGGTCTATTCTTAGGCGTGTAAGTACGGTAGGCAATCTTTCTGCTGTTCAGTCCGTTGTTCTTTTCTCTGAAACGACTGGAAAGGTTGCAAAAATTTATTTTCAGGAAGGCGAAAACGTCAAAAAAGGTGACCCGCTTTTTAAAATAGATGATGCTATCTATAAAGTGAAGGTAAAGCAGGCTGAGGCAGATCTTGCTCTGAAGAAGGAAGAATACAGCCGGGCCATTAAACTTCTCGAAAAGAACTTTGGAACTATCCAAATGCGCGATAAAACCCTTGCGGAGATGCAAGTGGCTGAAGCAGCATTAGAGGAAGCAAAAATTAATCTTGAGAACACAGTCATAAAAGCACCGTTTGACGGCGTGATGGGGCTAACTGAGTTAAGTGTCGGATCGCTTGTTGTTTCAAATACCGAGCTTGGAACCATAGTTGATTTAGACCCTATTTACGTAGATACGCACATACCTGAATCTTATTTACCTTATGTTCATGTAGGAGACATTGTTGACGTCACGATTGAAGACTTTGATATTTTGCCTGTTGAGGCTAAAATTATAGCGATTGCTCCGGAAATTGACGAAGCCACACGAACAGTGACGATCCGAGCCGAAATGCCAAATAAGGAGCTGGCTTATCGTCCTAATGAATTTGCCCGCGTATTGGTCCTGGCAGGAAAGATTGAGGATGCCGTTCTTATTCCTGAAGGAGCAATCGAACGAGATGGGGAAGAGGAACACGTTTTTCTTGTCGTTGATAATGTAGCCGTCAGATCAACTGTGAGTACGGGAATGCGTGACGGGAATGAAGTTGAAGTTACCCACGGCATTAAAGATGGTGATTTCGTCATCAGTGCAGGACAATTTAAAGTTCATGATGGCGATGAAGTTACGGTTGTTAATCAAGAGAAAGCAAAATAAGATAAGCAAATGAAATTTATAGAACTTCTTATCAGACGTCCTGTTTTATCCACTGTTATGACCATTATTATTATAATGGTGGGTGCTGTTTCCTACACGCGTCTCACTTTGCGCCAATTTCCTCAAGTTGATAAGCCTATTATCACTGTGACAACAAGCCTAGAGGGCGCAAGTCCTCAAATCGTTGAACAGACAGTAACACGCAAATTAGAAGAAGCTCTGGGGGGAATCGAAGGACTTGATTATACAACCTCTCGAAGTGAAACGGGAAACAGCGTTATTAAACTATACTTTAAAGTTGATCGGGACATAGATCTTGCTGCGGCTGACGTCCGTGACCGTCTCCAAAAGGCCAAACTTCCTGATGAGGCAGATAAACCCCTTATTAAGAAGGCAGATGCTGATACGCAAGCAATTATCTACCTTTCTCTTTTTAGCGAGAACATGACCGTCAATCAGTTGGCTGATTATGCGAAGAGATATTTGGTAAGTGAGCTAGAAACAATCAAAGGTGTGTCAAGCGTTGACCCTTATGGGGGGGGTGAAATAGAAATGCACCTTATCTTGGATCCAATTCGGCTCCAAGCTTATGGTATCACAGCACCAGATGTAGCCTCAGCTCTAAAAAAGCAAAACGTAACAAAACCCGCGGGGCGCCTTCGTGGAGAAGAGCGAGAATTCACCGTCACGACAACTTCACCACTTGCGACTCCAAACCAATTCAATAATCTGATTATATCTGAAAGCAAGGGGCGAATTGTCCGTTTGAAGGATGTAGGGTATGCCGAGATTAACTCGGATGATAAGAACTTTTCCTCCCGCTATAATGGTAAAAATGCCGTCAGCATTGGCATTTCTAAGAAGTCAGTGGCTAATCCTCTTGATATAAAGAAGGGTGTTGAAGAAAAAGTCCTTCAAATTCGCAAAAACCTACCTGCCGGAACAGAAATTGAAATTTCTTCTGATAAAACCGTCTTTATTGAAAAATCAATTGATCATGTGAAACGAACGATTTGGGAAGCAACCTTTCTTGTTATTATCGTCGTGTTTTTCTTCTTAAGATCCGTCCGTGCGTCTTTGATCCCTCTTGTGACGATCCCTGTTTCTTTGATTGGGGCCTTTGCATTGATGTTTCTTTTTGGCTTTACTATCAACATCTTAACTCTCTTGGCCCTCGTCTTGGCTATTGGACTTGTGGTGGATGACGCCATTGTCGTTTTAGAAAATATCTATCGTTATATTGAAGAAGGTATGCAACCCATGCCGGCCGCGATTAAAGGAGCGGGAGAGATCAGTTTTGCTGTTATTGCAATGACCCTAACCTTGGCAGCGGTTTATGCGCCCATTGCTCTGTCGAGCGGAATTACAGGCAAGCTATTTACAGAATTTGCGCTTACCCTTGCAGGTGCTGTTATTATTTCAGGGTTTGTTGCTTTAACCTTAACACCAATGATGTGCGCCCGTCTTCTTGTTGCGCATACTCATGAAAAGCCAACTGGAAATAAGTTTGTACGAGGGTATCAAATTTTTGATGATAAGCTGGGAGGCTGGCTGGATAATTTGGATCGAGGATATGGTCAATTTTTAGCTCGCGTTTTAAACAGAAGGCTGTGGGTGGTTCTCATTGGCCTTCTCGTTGCTGCGATCGGTCTATACCTTGCCGTCTTTCAGTTAAAACGCGAACTCACCCCTGCAGAAGATCAAGGTGTCTTACTGACAACGGCTGATCCTCCCTATGGAGCGACCTTGAAGTATATTGAAAAATATGCCCTTCAAATGGATCAAATTTTAGCTTCTGTCCCAGAGCTTGTTAAACGTATGACGGTTGTTCAGGTTCTAGATTATACTTATTCAGAAAATACCATGGTTCCGTGGGAGGAAAGAAGCCGAAGTTGTACCGACATTGAGAACGAGCTTAAACCTCAACTCGAGAAAATTATTGGGCTTCAAGTGAGGCCGCGCTGTCAAAAGCGTTCACTCATCGGAGGAGGGGGCACTTATGATCTTTCTTTTGTCATACAGACAAGCCGCTCTTATGAAGAGCTGGAGCAACAAATGCAGAAGGTTTGGGCTGCGATGGCCCAACATCCTGGAATTGTGCCGAATAGCGTTCGGCCCGACTTAGGCGCTCCTGGTCAAGATTATAAAGTACAAATCGATAGGGAGAAGGCTATAACCTTAGGAATAGATCCTGACGTGATTGCTCAAACCCTTGATACATTGATTGGTGGGCGGCGCACGACAACTTTTGAGCGAGAAAGCAAGCAATATCAAGTGAAGGTCTGGGTGGGTGAGCAGTTCCGCAAATCTCCACAGCATATTTTAGATATGACGGTAAGGGGAACAAAGAATAATAAAGAAACCCTTGTGCCCTTATCCGATCTTGTAAAAATCGTTTCTGAGACAACCACACCAGAAATTCGTCACTTCGATGGAATGCGGTCTGTAACGTTAGACGCAAGTACTAAATCAGGGTATGGATTGGGCCAGGTTTTGGACGATATCAAAGCCGTTTCAAGTAAAATCCTGCCCACAGGATATACAACAACGGTGTCCGGTGAAACGCGTGACTTTTTAAAAGAGAGTAATACGATTTATCTTATCTTTGGGCTGGCCCTTGCCTTTATTTTCTTGGTGATGGCTGCACAATTTGAAAGTTTTATAGATCCCTTTATTATTATCTTAAGTGTCCCCCTTTCGTTGGCAGGAGCAATCATTACCTTATGGATCGTGCCAAGTGGGACCCTAAACATTTATAGTCAAATTGGCCTTGTCACCTTAATTGGGCTTATTACAAAGCATGGGATTCTCATTGTCGATTTCGCAAATAAACTCCAAGAACAGGGGAAATCATCATTCGAAGCTGTGATAGAAGCATCTCGCCTGCGCCTAAGACCTATTCTTATGACGACCTTTGCCATGGTTTTTGGCGCCGTTCCTCTCGCTTTTTCAAGTGGCGCTGGTTCTGAAACCCGTGAGCAAATTGGTCTTGTTATCGTAGGCGGTATGAGTGTGGGGACTCTCTTTACACTCTTTGTTATTCCCGTTGTGTATACCTTGTTGTCGAGGAAGCGTAAGCTAGAGCGGCATTAAGACCGTACAAGTGGGTGAGTAAGTTTTTCCCACTCGTCCATATATGACGACTGTAGGAAACATCCACCTCTCGTCTTTGCGAGGAGCTATGCTCCGAAGCAATCCAGAATTAATTTATGATATTTATTTCTTATCAATGGTATAATACCATTTATAGTAGATTAGTTTAAAAATCCTACAGAGAGAAAGCATGGTCGATAGCATGAGAAAGAGTTAGAGAGTCAGGGAGATAAGTTCTTATTTTTGCTTTAAGATTGGCCCAGAAAGTTTCTATGGGATTGAGGTCTGGAG
>DATKTE010000254.1:0-7481 GCA_035531295.1 Alphaproteobacteria bacterium | reverse complement strand
TTCTTTCTTAAAGGACACACTTCTTATGCCATTGCAGCGCGGGCAGCCTTGCGTCTTTATCAAGGTAAATTTATGGAAGCCTGCGAAGGCCTCTCTTCATATGATAAGCATGGAAAGGTTGTATTGAAAGCCTTGCAAAGTCAAATTCAAAATCCTGATTTACCTAACGAAGTCCTAAAATTAATAGGGGAAAATTACTTCTCAGAAATTTTCAAATTCAAGCCAAAGTATAGAGAGGAATTAAAAGAAGATGAGGAGTTTAGAGATCTCATCCTTAAAGAGGCAAAAGAATACAAATGGTTTTTTACGCGCGCCATCGAAAAAGGTCTTTTAGATTCTGTGCTATATAATGAAATTATTGACTTATGTTTATCCCTGGAAAAGACTTCCTCACTTTCTGCTAAAGATGCTGGCACTGTAAAAATCGAATAGGAAGACGACAACGAAAAAGAAAAGGGAAGAGATTAATAAAATCAGAGGGTTGCTAGCCCTTGGCGCGGCTTGCGACCCATCCGTTTGATCTTATCGTGCTAAGACTTGCTCGGGCCAAAAGGTGCGCTTTACTACTCAAGTTTTTTCTCATCTCTGGTTATGCGAACAGATGATAAAGAAATGAGCTAATTTTCCCCTTTAGCCTTCTTCTTCTGTCTTTTCCCCTTACCATTTGTTCCCGATTTAATCGGGGGTGACGCTTCCTTAACAGATAATCCAAGGGCATACATTTTTATAAAATCCGCTGGTAGGGAATAGGTGTTTCGCTTTGAATAGACGATCCCTCCTCCAAAGCCCATGACTCCTGATATGATGATCCCTAACACGAAACAAAGAATAAGCTTTCGATATTTTGTCCCAGTTGCTTCGTTAAGGACTCGACTTGCTTTTTGGACAGATTGATCAAGAGACTTGAGTTTATCCTTAAGCATGTCATCGATGATTTGAGATATCTGGTCCAAAGAAACCTGTGCCAAGTCTTGAGCTGTTTCCAGAGCCACTGCTTTAATCTGTTCTTGGACTTGCTGAGAGAGTTTTTGAAATACCTCAAAATGAGCCACAAAACCCTTGCCCGCGTCCTGGAGACTCAGAACGCAAGGTTCAATTTTCTTGATTTCTTGATGAATTTCTTCGCGAATTTGCATAAAGCGATAAATCTCGGTCTCATTCTGTTCCATGGTGTTCATCTCCTTAAACTGTTACGAATCGTTTTAATCCGTTTCCATTTGGTTGAGTTTCAGGGGTGGGCTTAAAGTCAACTGCGATGGTTGGCATATTTTTGTATGTCATTTTTATTTTGCATGCAGGGTAAGCTCCTGGGAGTTTGATAAAGGCTTCGAAGTTTTCTAGAGATGCAACTTCTGTGGGAAGGATGAGGGAATGGATGCGGGTGTGGGGAGAGAGAGAAACCCCATCACGTATATTATGGGCTCCATAGGAAAGGTTTTCTATCTGTTCCGTAATTTCAGCTTCTCCCAGAGCCTTTGAAATCCATTGAGCTGTTTGGGGATCCGTATTTCTAAAAAATATCTTTGTGTTAAAAAGATCTAAAATCGACTGAGCTTGGTAATAACCATAGGTGTCAAAAAGCTGAGGTGAGTTTTGAACCCCTGCTAAGAGACACCCTCCATATTTTCGGGCCTCTGCTAGGGCCGTTTTTAGGGAAGGAAGTTCTTGAAGTGAAGGAAGCTCATCAATGATAAACCACAGCCTTCTGTCATAATCCCGTGGCAAGGTCATCAGCGCATTAATGGCCGTATCTAACCATGCGCTGATGAGAGGGATGAGGGTTTTTCGCTGATCAGGATTTGCTGTCAGAAATATCCATTGACCATGTGTTGTATCTTCATTTTTAACCCAGTCTCGAAAAGAAAACGGTTTTGACGTTTGTTTTAAATACTTCAACCCTTGCAGGTGATTGACAAGGCAGGCTCGTATGGAAAGGGTCATCTTTTCCCCTTCGGAGTTGGTATAAGTTGCCGCATCTGTCTCTTGAAAGAATTTTTCAAAGTCCTTCAAGTTACTGCGAACAAGGATATGGTAAAGTTTTTGAATGTTGCGTTCGCCTGCTCCTTCTTTTAAAGCCGTAGAGAATAAAACTTTTGCCGCATTTTCCCAGAATTTCTCAGGGGATTCCGTTTCAGGAATGATAGCAGCCGCAAGGGCATCATAATGGGTTTCAGTAAGACACTCGGCCCAAGGAGACCAATGCTCAGTGCGTTGATCAAAGGGATTGAGGATGAGGTCTGTCCCTTCCCGATAATATTTGGAAACAAAGTCCCCTGTCATGTCCACAACAATGGCCCGATTGGGACGGCTCTGAATTTGTGGCAGAAGCGTATGAAAGCAATTTGTTTTTCCAGCACTTGTTGTGCCCGTCATCAGAATATGCGCCGTTTCTTTATCTTTCACTAAGGGAAGTTTATCTAAGTGAAGATCTGAGGCTTCATTCGTTTTTCGAAGAAGCCTACGGAGCGATCTTGCTGAGACCATTTGAGCCCCTCGCTCAAGCTTTTTCTTTGATTTAAGGTATCCACTATAACCAAAGAAACCCATGAGAATAACGAAGGAAACGAAGACTCCCCAAAGACTCATTTTCATATTCTGAGAGGAAAGGTGATCGATGTAAACAATGTGGCGTTGAATATGGCGGTTTTTTAGAATGTCTTGTGATTTTACTTCTCGTAGTGCGCCGTTTGCCTTCCTGGAACAAGAAAACTCTTGGGTGATGCGTGAAGGATCATTTTGACTCATATTCACCATGAACTCCGCATAGAGATGTTCTTTATAGAGGCATCGTTGATAGGAGGTGGTTTTACTAAAAAACAGAATCGCAAATACACACAAGCCAACGCAAAATGCAGCTAAAAGTGTTGTCAAGCAAATCTGCTTGAACATATGGAGCTTATGAAGGGCTAGTTGACCTCCTCTGGTATAGAAATTTAGCATGAAAATACTCTTCGCCTTTCAAGTTTCGGGTGCGTTGACCTATCCGTCTCGCCCTTTATCACGTAGGTTACTACGCTCATCGGGCTCGCCGCTCGGTCGCCTGCCCGAAATCTTGAAATCCTTCGAGTATATGACCTACAATTTTTAGAAACTTCATTCATTTGGGTGCCTCTCCTTTTCTATGGTTTGCTTCTCTTTCAAGAAATTCTCTCTGTTCCATGAGTTGATCTTCGATCGAGTTAAGCCGTTCTTTCACGTCTTGACGGGGTTGAGAGTTTACATTGAAATTATTTCCCAGTCCGCTTGCATGCTGCTCACCCTCAGCAAAATGAGATTGTCCTGTTGAGTGAGGAATGCTGGCTTGTGCCTGATTGAAAGCAGCATCAATATCAGATGGCATTGAGGGTAGACCATTTGATCCCATGAAGCTTTCTACATGCTGCATTTTTTCTTCTATAAACCGTTGCTGGTAGTGGGAATCTAATTCGGGACGTGCGGCAAGAAGGGTTTCTGCTTCCCGAATCCCCATAGGACCGGAAGAATTGGGAAGAGATTGGGTTTGAAGCCAATCGACATATTCTTGATTAAGGCTTGCGTTAATACTCCCAGCATTCTGCTTTGTCCAAGACGCCATTTGTGAATAGGCTTGTGATTTTTGAAGAGAAGCACTGGCTTCGTCTCTGTATTGATGGGATTTATCAAGAGCCGCATTAATCCCTGAAACAACTCTTTGTCCCTGGTCATTGAGCTCTGAATAGCGAGAGTCATGGGCGGCTTGAGAAGCTTGGTTTAAAGCCGTTTGGAAATTGCTTTGTTTAGAATAATCTTGAGCATGAGACCAGAGATTTCGATCAACCTTTGATCCTATAAACTGCGCCCCTACACTCGCTGAAGCTTTTGCTGAAGCTCCCGTTCCCGCAATTTGAAATCCCACACCTGTTTCAACAGAAGCTGAGGCACTTGCAAGAATTTGCATTGCTCGTTCCTTTGAGATGCTATGGTCTTTGGCAAACCGATCGACAAGACCATCGAGTTGGGTAAAGGCATGATTGGAACTTGCGGTGTTTCCCGTTGAATAACTTTCACTTCCAGAGATTTGTTTAGCTTTGTGTGTGCTAAAATCCATCACTTGTCTGTTGTGATCTGCTTCAGCATTTGCAGCTGCCACCATTTGAGATTCAGACATTTGTTTAGCAAGGGACGCTTGTTCTGAATAACTGTGACCCAAACTTTCAGAGAAATTAAGACTGGACCTGAGGTTTGAATTGGCAACGCTTAAGATATGGCCTCCTTCACTTCCTGTTGTTCGGCTTATCACACCATCATTTTGCGTAAAAGATCCTGAAGTGTAGTTTGGTGAGAGATTCTGTTGTCCAAAGGATGAGTTATACGCTTGAAGCGTTCCTTGGCTCACATTTCCAAAGCTATAGTTTCCACTGATCAGATCTTCTGAAGCACGAGATGCTGCAGCTGCAGCAGGACCTGCCATGTGGGAAGCGAGATGTACAAAACTTGCAGCTCCTCCCTTAACCAAGGCATAAGCCAGTGACCCTATGGCGATTGACATGAACCCTGCCTGAGCCGCCATATCGGCATGAAGATTCATAAATCCTACGGAATTGGCAATTGTGACACCTGATTCCTTGGAATTTGTGATGAGTCCTAGACCTTTCGATCTTACAGAGACATTCATGATAAAATTAAGAATGGCATAAAGAGGAGGCCATAATTGAACCCAGAGGACAAGGCTGATCCACCTGCCGATAAAACTCCACCCCAAAGGAAGAAGTGCTAAGGGCAAAATAAAGATAAAACTCGCATAAATGAGGGCCTCCATCACATTCTTCATGGCGATGAGTTTTTGAGCCGCAATTCCTGCAAGGGTTTCTTGATTGGACCGCTGCTGGAGGTAGGCTCGTCTAACAGCAAAGTTAGGGGCATTGCCGAGAGCTGTGGATTGGGTTTCGATGGAGTCCACTACGGAGTAAACCATCATTTGCTGCATCATATACTCTTCTGCCGATTTAGCCATTTGGGTCATATAGTTAAAAGCTTCAGGGAGATATTGTTTCAGTTGGTTTCCTGGAAGAGACCCTGAAGAAGAAGATGTTTGTTTTCCTTCTCTTCCAAAAACCTTATGGCCAAACAATTGGAAAGCGTTTTGGATATCTTTTTTAATGAGGCCGTCTAAAAGTGAAACGCCTTGGGCACATGTTACAATTTTGGACTTTTGCTTTTTCCCAGGAGCTTTAAAAGTAAAGGATCTTGCGGGAGAAGGATCAGAACTTACAAGCGCCCAAATATCTGGAGAATTCTTTAAATCATGAAAGGTATATTTTTTACCCAGTAAGGCTTCATAAACCACACATTGGTTAACAAAAGATCGCATGGTATCGCTAAGATCAGAATTGGTAATATGGAAGGTGCGTGCGCTTGCAATGAGATTGGAGGCCATGACCGCGCCCGTTTTGTGATATTTTAAATCATCGGGGAGAGAAAAGGTTTTTTCGATTTCTTTTGTTGCCTTGTCTCCTATTTTACTGATAACCCCAGCAACCGCTCCGAGTCCCCAAGGCACATGATCGACGGTAAAGCGATATCCCGTAACAGGATCATAGATATGAACCCGACAGGTGGGGGTAAAAAAGAGAATAAGGGCTAAGAGAAACGGAATAACCCAAGAGTTGAGGAATTTGAGGTGATCCCCATAGACCATTGTAGCGACAGTCCAAACGAGCCCTATGATCAAAGAAAACCGAACAAGTGGTTGATAAAGGGTTCCTGACTTTGAATTGATAAGAGCAGCAATGGCATTAAAGGTCGTGTCTAAGACTTCGCCCGCCCCATAGGTGATGACTGTAAAGTCCATTATTGCATTCCCTCACAAATCTTCTGCATTGATACTTCCCACCTTGCTCATGAGGCTTTTTTCCAAAAGTTCCGTTTTGTGCACAATGCTGATGACTTGTTCAATTTGCTTAAAGCTGCCCATGCGTTTTTCAATAATGCGAGATCGCGTAGCTTGAAGGGATTTTTGAAATAGGTTGATTTCTGCATCATCAATTTGGGAAAGTCTGATGTGATCTATACTCTCAAGAATCACATCCAAAATCTCTGAAAGGTATTGAAACAAAATGTCAATAGCTCCTAGCTCAGCATAATCGAGAATATCTATGGGGGAGCCTCCTCTTCGATAGGCGGTTGAAACATTGATAATCTTATAAAAAGGAAGACGGGTTGAATTTAAAAAGGCAATTTCTTCCTTTGAAAGAGGTTCATCCATATAGATTTTGTTTTCAATAGAACCGAGAAGGGCCTTGACTCTTTCAAGGAGAGAATTGGCTGACTTAATTTCAAGGGGGCCTTGTTGGACATTTAAACACTTATCCGGATCTGAGCATCTGTAAAGCATCACGCGCCCCCCATGGAGAAGCGCTGACAAAAGTGTATCCTTATGGGCGAGAGAAACTTTGGCCTGAATGGAATAGCTTCCACTGTCTTCTCTTTTGGAGATAATAGTGCCTGAAAGAGACATAAAAAACTGAGCCAGGTCTTTATCCTTTCGCAGAAAGTCATTTTCCTGAATGGCTTTCCAAGCCAGATTAAATTCTGTTCCCAGCATTCTGGCAAAGCGAGGGTCTTTCTCTCCAGCACCAAGAACTTGAGACGTTTTGTTTCCGGCACCACACTCTTGTCTGGCTGCGGAATAATCAGAAAACCCTCCGTATTTTCTATCGGTTCCAATCATCTTACAGAGATGACGTTTACTCGCATCAGACTTGGGCCAAACAGATCCTAAGGTTGTGGCTGCAAGCTCACAGGAATTGATATTGGATTGGTTTATTTTTTGAACCAGATCATTGAGTTCGGTCATAATGTTTTTGACCTGGGGAGACATGGTTTCAATGGCCAACAAAAGGGCATAGCTTCCCATGTTAGAGCCGATAGCTTTTAAAGCTTCAATCAGTCTTGCAGAGCTAATATGAGAAATGGCTCCCATAAACATATCGATGCCCCCACATCCGGCGCGATAGTCAGGAAGTTGAATGGTTGCAAGTTGGGATGAATGGACTTGGTTTCGGGCAAATAAATTCCCGCCCGTATAATACCCTGCCGTTTGATCTTGATAGGCACAAGATCGGCTCATGTTGGACGCTCCCCCCAGTTTATTAAAGAACTGGGTGAGATCCGTATTCACATTGGCTTGAGCGAAAGGGCTTAAAACCCATGAGAAAAGAAAGAAAAAGAAACAAGAAGTGGATATATTTTTCATAAATTCTTCCCCTTCATGATAAGGACCCGAATACGATCTTCAATCTGATCGTGGGTACTCATGCCATGACTCAAGGGAATGACTTTTCCTGTCTTGGGTTCAACAGCAAGAAGTGTGGGAACAGATTGAACCCCTAGGGCTAAGGCTGCTCCATTATCAGATTTTGCATGTGGGAATTCGGGAAGAACGTCACCATCTAAGCTGATGGGCAAAACTTCCCAGCGGTACTTTTCGGCAAAGGCTTTAACGATGGGAGCAAACTGCTTAC
>DATKTE010000253.1:0-12325 GCA_035531295.1 Alphaproteobacteria bacterium | reverse complement strand
TTCTGAACGTTGGGTAATGCCCATGCTAATGCCTTCTAAGATCACATCATAGATACGCACATCACCATCTTTTTCAAAAATTTTCCAGTCAATTGGGATAGGCGAAGCCTTGGGTCTCACGATTTGTGTAAAGACAGTGACACCTCCATCGGGTTCTTGGCGAGAACCAAGAATATCTAATCTTTCGGACGTATACTCTTTAAAACGAGTCGCATAACTAGAAACGGTTGTCTCTTTAAAAAGTTCTAGAAATCTCTCTTTTTCTTCATCTGTTGCTTGTTTCCAATATCTTCCCAACACAAATTTACCAATTGCGGGTACATTAAATTTTGATTCTAAAATTTCTCGAAACTGATTGGCGCGTTCTTGGTCAGAAATTGAGTTATTCGTCAAGAGTTGGATGACGTTTTCCCCAATTGCACTCATAAATTCTTCTGCATCAGCACTTGTCAGCTCGGCATTAACTCCTTCAACCCACATAAAAAGAGACACAAACAATATAATAATTTTCTTCATAAAAAGCCTTTCATGTACAATTAGTCTGGACGAGGGGAATCAAGGATTTGATCTCTGTTAGCCAGAAATTTACGTCTTTCCGTATACCATGCTCGGAAGGTAGCATAAGGATCAATATTTTTCTTTAATTCTGCAATGATTTCACTATCTGATTTGACATCGATAATTTGAGCGCTCGTTCGCGTATTACTATAAAAAACGCTTTCTCCAAACATGGCCACCCAGTTAATTGGATCGCCCAGAAAATCTGCAATTCGACCACAGGCATCCCGCGCATTGGAAGGCCCTAGAATAGGAATGACAATATAGGGACCAGGCTGAACCCCCCAGCAAGCAAGGGTGAGGCCAAAGTCTTCTTTCTTATAAGGGATATCAAGACTGGTTGAGACATCAAAAAAGCCTCCAAGACCTACGGTTGTGTTGATCAAAAAGCGTCTGATTGTATCCTCCGCATCTTGCGGCTCTCCTTGAAGGATGTTATTGGCAAAAACGACGGGTTCGCTCAAGTTTCTCAAAACATAACCTATATGTATACGCAAACCTTCAGGTAAAATTGTCGTATAAACAGCAGAAATAGGATCGAAAAGAACGGTATCAAGGAAGTCATTGAAAGCGAAAATATAGCGATTAACAGGTTCAAGAGGATCATTGTCTTCAGGTGCGGATGAAGATTGAAAAATACCTTGTGGCTCTATTGGCTCCACATAATTGACCTCACAATTATCATTGTAACTGGAGCCGTCTTCTTGAGAGTATGCTGGCGCTAGCATCAAACAAAAACTAGTAAGAATAGTAAAAAGAACTTTCATGAGACTTTCATCTGTTGTTCAAAAAGAATTGTATTTGAGTGTATGCCTCTTATGTGGAACTGTAAAGATTATCATTCCATACCCTAATCATAAATGTGCTTTTTAAGCGCTTCCATCACTCGCTCGACTGTTGCTTCATGGGCATCATCATTACTTTCCACTGTGAGGTCAGCTTTTGCATATATCGGATAACGTCGTTCTATCATTTCTTCAAGGATTACTTTCGCATCTCCGTCAAAAAGCAGCGGACGGGTATCCCTTCGAATAACACGTTCATACAAAATCTCAGGGTCCGCCCTCAGCCATAATGAGATGGCATTTTCTTTTATGAGCTCCAGATTTTCCTCAT
Organism: Alphaproteobacteria bacterium; assembly: GCA_035531295.1. Classification (GTDB taxonomy): domain Bacteria; phylum Pseudomonadota; class Alphaproteobacteria; order UBA9655; family UBA9655; genus UBA9655. The sequence goes on along the minus strand of DATKTE010000253.1, from coordinate 10,651 downwards.
CGACAAATGCGCCATCACCAGTAGAAATAACTTGAACTTGGCCACTTAAAAGACGTTTAATGACGCGCCGCTCTGCATCTCTAAATGCTTTCTCACCCCAAGTTTCAAAGATATCCGCAACAGAACAGCCAGCAGCTCTTTCTACTTCAAGATCAGTATCATAAAATCGAACTCCTAGTTTTCGGGCTATACGACAGCCGATACTGCTTTTTCCAGCCCCCATCATGCCAACAAGAACTAAAGTTTTTGGCAAAACAAGGCTTGCCGAATATCGTTTCGGTTTAGTTTTCATTCCTTTGTAATCTTTCTTAATTTGCTTTAACATATCGAATTAGAACGCAAGAGGAAACACTTTTCATCATGGATCAATATGCAAGTCCACACTCCTAGAATAGCGATATTCTCTCAAAAAGAAATAATTATCTTTAAACCCCAGGGTTTATGGGTAGCTAGAACGGCTAAAGAGATTGACTTTCTTTGTGCAACTCTTCTCCAAAAGGTTCTTCCAAACAAAGTTGTTTTTGATCTCTCTGAGCTATCCGAGTTTGATACGACAGGCATTTGGCTCTTACACCGAACGTTTCAAACCCTGCAACGAGAAGGACATTGTGTTGAACTTCAAAACGAAAGTGAGGCTTTTCATAATCTCTCCTCACGCGTCGATACGTATCAACCTTCCCCTGATAAAACACGTAAGAAATCATCAGTTTTAGAAGAAAAATTGGTTGAGTTTGGCAAGGCAAGCGTTGCTGTCGCTCGACTTACCAGAGATCTCATCATTTTCTTAGGCGAAGTCACTTTCACATTGTTCTCTCATTTTTTACACCCGAAACGTTTTCGTCTTATCTCTATTGTTTCTCATATAGAACGGTTCGGCGTAAATGCGATCCCCATCGTTGCCATCATGTCTATTGCACTTGGGTTGGTCCTTGCTTATCAAGGGGAAGAACAACTCCGTCGTTTTGGAGCAGAAATTTATACGATTAATCTTGTTAGTATTTCGATACTAAGAGAGGTGGGGATTCTTATTACGGCCATTTTAATAGCCGGACGCACAGGAAGCTCAATCACGGCCCAGATTGGAATTATGAAAATTAATCAAGAAATTGATGCACTCAACACCCTAGGACTCAGTCCAATGGAAGTCCTGATAATTCCTCGCATCATAGCCCTCATCTTGGTCATGCCGCTGCTAGCCTTTATCTCTGATATTGCAGGTCTTTTTGGGGGGGGAATTATGGTCGTTTTTTCCTTAAATGTATCTCCTGAACTTTATATTCATCGAATTGGGGAAGCTGTTACAGTTGGAAGCTTTTGGGTAGGAATTTTGAAAGCTCCTTTTTTTGGCGCTATTATTGGTATTGTCAGCTGCTTTGAAGGAATGCGCGTAGAAGGTACGGCTGAAAGCGTCGGTATATGTACAACTCGATCAGTTGTTGAGGGTATATTTTTGGTTACCTTGGCCGACGCTCTTTTATCCGTTTTCTTCTCAAAAGTAGGTATTTAAATGACCAATTCTGATCCTATCATCTCTATTCGTGGTCTTGTCACTCAGTTTGGCGAGCAAATTATTCATGATCACTTAGATTTAGACATATTTCGAGGTGAAATTTTTGGGATTGTTGGAGGATCTGGTTCAGGTAAATCTGTTCTCATGGGAGCAATCCTGGGCCTCGTGCCTATCAAGCACGGCGTTATTTCTGTTTTAGGCAAACGCGCAGGCACACTCGAGAGAATTATGAAGCAACACTTACAATCCCATTGGGGTGTTTTATTTCAAGGGGGAGCCCTCTTCAGCTCTCTCACTGTGGGAGAAAACATTCAAATTCCCATGAAGGACATGGAGGATATGCCGAAGAATTTAGCTCGCGAAATGGCTTTTATTAAGCTAAAAATGGTGGGACTTGATGAAGGAGATTTCTTTAAGTACCCTTCTGAACTATCGGGTGGTATGGTAAAAAGAGTCGCGCTAGCACGCGCGCTTGCTGTTGACCCTGAGATCTTATTTCTTGATGAGCCTACAGCTGGCCTTGATCCCATTTCAGCAGCCGCATTTGATGACCTCATTTTGACCTTAAGAGATAACCTTAATTTAACGGTTGTTATGGTCACCCATGATTTGGATAGTATCAAACATCTTTGTGATCGCATTGCAGTCCTAGTTGACAAACATGCAATTGTAGGGACACTAAATTCATTATTGAATAACAACCACCCATGGATTCGTGAATATTTTCACGGTGTTCGTGGGCAAGCAGCTCTTGCGGGGCTACTGGAGTAAGCATGGAAACACGGGCTGGATATTTGATTGTTGGTACCTTTGTCCTTTTGTCTATTGCAGGCATCCTCGGTTTTTTCCTATGGATTGCAAAAACAGACTTTGACGTAAAGTCCAATTTATACACGATTTATTTTCCTGGATCAGTTACAGGACTCACCATTGGAGGAGCTGTTAATTATCTCGGAGTTCCTGTCGGAAATGTTAAAAGAATTAACCTTGATTCTGGTAATTTAGAGCGAGTGAATATTACAGTTTCAATTAAAAATACTGTTCCTATCAAAGAAGATGCTTATGCTTCTCTTGAGATGCAGGGTCTTACTGGATACAAGTTTGTACAAATTTATGGAGGAAGCAAAAACAGCCCCCTTTTAAAAGTCAAATCAGGACAAAGATATCCTGTCATTCCCTCTCGTTATTCAGGAGTAGATGAAATAATGACAACACTCCCAAGGCTTGCAAATAAACTCACAAATCTCGTGGATCGCATTAATGCTACTTTTAATGAGGAAAATAGACATCGATTTTCAAACACCTTAAAAAATGTAGAAGCGCTTTCTCACAATCTAGTAGAAAGTTCTGATCCCTTAAAAAATTTACTTAATAATGCAAATCTTGCCATGATAACGTTTGATAAAGAATTAAAAAACCTGAGTCATTCTACGGAACAAACATTAACTTCCGTGAATTCCGCCGCCTCAGATATTGGAAAATTTTTAAAAGATAATACGGAAGCATTCGATACATTTACTCAAACAGGTTCTTATGAAATTCTTCAAACAATAAGCGAAACGCGAGAAATGGTGACAACAGCGAAACGATTCTTTGAAAAGCTTGACGAAAATCCAAGAAGCTTGCTATTTGATTCTCAACGAAAAGGGATTTCTGTTCCACCCCAATAATAGGAGATAAAAATGATGCGGTGTGTTTTAAGTTTATTATGTTTGTTGATGAGCCAAAATCTTATGGCCCAAAATTGCTGCGAGCAACCTCCTATCCAATCACAGTCATGGCCATGCTGGTGGAACAAAGGGTGGGCGACAACGCTTTATAGCGGTCCTATCACCTCCCAAACCTCAAGCAAAATTATTCGTAATGCTGATTTTGCAAAATCAGGAATTGTGGGCCTTGCTGTTTCAAAAGAAATAGCAACATTTCTGAGCAACCGCCTTGGTTTTGAGCTCGAGTCCGGAATTGTGCAGCATTTCGGTGAGCAAAAACATTTTGAGGGAGATCCAATTACCATTGTTGCCCGCTGGAAGTCATTCCCTTGGAACAACACCCTCTTCACAACGATGGCGATTGGAGACGGCTTAAGTATTGCAAGCCGCAGACCTAAACTCGAAGTTAAAAGGAGGGGACGACGCGAAACTGCTCGAACACTCAACTATGTGATGGCGGAAGCAACATTCTCATCCCCTTGTTATCGCCAATTGGCCTTTGTGTTGCGTTATCACCACCGTTCCGGGATGTTTGGAACCTTCCACGGCGTTCATGATGCCTCAACAGCTTTTGCAGCTGGCGTTAAGTATTGGTTTTAGGAAGCGTTGTAACTCTCCCCCTCGGTCTCACACTCGACTGAAAAATACTTGTTTTTCAATGAAAAATAAGCTTCTAGCCGAGGATCTATGGGTCACAAGAACCTTATGACCCGTGAGGAGGGGGTGAATAGTAAACTATTTTAACCACAAAGTGAGTTGCTCTACTTGACTTAGCGACAAGTCTTTCAAGTCCTCTTTAACGAGACCTGTAAGATTTTCATAATATTCATCAAGTTTATCGTGATCGTGCTTATAAAATATCTTCGTTTGAACGCGCGCAGCATCATTGTAAATGGAGGGAATAAAGATGTTTCTATACTGCATATTGAAAAGAAATTCTACATGGCCTTCTTCTTCATGAGAAAGGCTTCTCAACTGATTTAAAAAATATGAAGAAGATGCCATCTGTTTTTGTAAAAGTCCTGCTTCAGATTCCCTAAATTCGAACCAAGGTCTTCCGTATGTTCCTGTTTCAGTCGCATTGGGCGCAGCATAGGTTGCGGCGTCAAAATCCGCTAAGTCGCTAAAGGTGAACCTGGTAATATATCCTCCTTTTAAATATTTTTTACCTAATGCTATGTATTGATCCGCCTCCTTAAATCCTAAGGCCTTAACTAAAGGATTAATATCGGGAGTCTGCACAAATTGTTGCTGCAAAGCCGTAAGACAATTTTCGGCCAGAATCGCTGTATTTGAAAATAGGTGAGGAACGGCACTAATTCCATGAATTGTAAATCTGGGATCATGATCATTATAAAATGAAATTTTGCTTAAAAAGTCACGGGTAGAGGAATAAGGTGCAGACATATTACTGAATCTAAATCGTGAACGAGGCTCAACGTTCTCCCCCCTAAGTACTGCTCCAATGGAAGTCTGGATATCATAAATTAAGGCTGAATACTCATCATAACCATGGTAACTATAAACTTCTCCTTCTTTTTCTTCTCCAATAATTTCTCGATACTTCAAGATTGAAGCAGGTTGTCGCATAAAGGGAGCGCAACAAATAACATCTGGGGGAAGGCTTTTCCAATCCCAAGCTGCGGCAACTTCCTCAAGTGAAGCCTCGCCGTTTCCAAAAACTGCAATGGCTTTTTTTGCTTCCTCACTTTTCGTTCCTGCATATATTTTGGCAACCTCTAAAGACAAGCTGTTCCCCTTTAGGTAAGGACCACCCTTGAAGCCTACTGAAACAGCGGCCTGTTCTTTTTCCTCCATAGCTAAGAGGGAGCTGATTTGTAGTGAGATGCAAAGCGCACTACCCGCTAACAATCGTAACAACATTAATAACACTCCTTAAGACTCAATTTATAAATAACAATACCGATCCAATCCCTATTTGGAAATTACATTAACAATATATATCTTGTTTTTCAATATATTTTTTACTTCATTATAAATATTTTTATAAATAATTTGCAATATAACAAATAATCATCACACCCTCATAAGAGACGGCCCATGTGACTTAAGCCATTTTTGGCAAGACTTATACTCAGGACATAGCCCTCCCACGGCTTGCCAAAAGGCTTGACTATGGTTCATGTGCACAAGGTGGGCAGCCTCATGAATGCACACATATTGAGCAACCTCAGGCGGCGCAAGAATAAGTCTCCAGCTTAATGAAATTGTTTTACCTGCGGAGCAACTCCCCCAACGGGATTTTGTGTCTCGGATGGATAATTTTTCAATCCGCTGCCCCAAAGCAGATGCCGCCTTTTCCACATAAGGCGTGAGTATCTCCATCGCCATTTTCTTAAAGACATCATAAAGATCTTTTTGTCCACATCGAGGCGGCAAATGAAGGGTCCGTGTTGCTAGGCAAAGGGCTGGCTTTCGGCGCAAAGGATCTGCCATACAGTCAAACACGGTCCCATGAAGGGCGACCTTCTCCCCGGGTTGAATAGAGATCGTGTTTGCGACCTTTTTGAGCTGATTTTCCACCCACGGTGTACACTGCTTGAGAAATGCAGTTATTTGAGAAGCCCTTATGCGAGGAGGAACTGTTAACACAAGAGTGACATCTTTAGCGGATAAGCGTAATGAAAGCCGTTTTGCTCTCTGGCTTGGCTTATATTTAAGAGGAATCTCTTGTCCCTGACATGTAAAAATTGTAACCATTTTTTACCTCATAAAAAATAACGACTCACTTTCCCCCCCGTAAGTGTCATCCTTGGGCTAGAAGCGCTTGCCCTTGCAAAAGCATGGGCTTAGCGTTTCTTGACCCGAGGATCTTGTGGCCAAAGAGATCCTCGGCCAACAAATGCTAATGTTTTCCCTTGGAAAACAAAGCATTTGTTGCCATGGATGACACCGACAGGTGAATAGTCACCCCGACGTTAACGTATGAATAACGTTCTCTTGCCCAAAAAGATAGAGAAGAAGACGTGCTCCCTGGCCCTGGGCCGTCAGAAGATGGGGATCTTCCTTCAGTAACTCTTGGGCGGCAAGATAAGCTTTTTCAAGAAGAGGACCGCATGTCAAGGGGTCGGCAAGTTTGTAGGAAGGCAGCCCGCTTTGCTTTGTTCCCAGCACATCCCCGCCTCCCCGCAAAGCCAAATCCTCTTCCGCAATTCGAAATCCATCCTCTGTTTCGCGCATGATCTGGAGCCGTCTTTTAGAAATTTCGGAGAGAGCATATCCATAAATGAGGAGACAATGCGCCTCGCTGTCCCCTCTTCCAACGCGTCCCCTTAACTGATGCAGCTGAGCAAGACCGAAACGCTCTGCGTGTTCAATAATCATAACATTTGCTGTTTTTATATCAATCCCAACCTCAATAACGGTTGTCGCAACCAGAACCTGACACGACCCTTCCTTAAAGGCAGCCATGACGGCTTCTTTTTCCTCACTCTTTTGCTTGCCGTAAACAAGCCCAACTTTCTCTTCGCCAAGGAGAGCTTTAAGATAGATATAGCGTTCCTTTGCAGCTGCAAGGTCCAGGACTTCCGATTCCTCTACAAGGGGACATACCCAATAAATTTTATGCCCATTTGCCATATATCGTTTAAGGCCCTCACATACCTCATCAAGGCGGTTCAACCCTAAAACGCGCGTTTGAATGGGTTTACGCCCTATAGGTTTGTCGGGTATGCGGGAAACCTCTAAATCACCATAAGCCGTCAGTCGTAAAGTGCGCGGAATGGGGGTTGCCGTCATAACTAAAACATCAACGGCGTCGCCTTTTGCCATTAATTTTAAACGCTGTTCCACACCAAAGCGATGCTGCTCATCAATGACAACAAGACCTAGTTTGGAAAATTGCACGCCTTCTTGCAAAAGAGCATGAGTCCCGACAACAATATTTATTTTTCCACTCGCCAAGTCCTCATAAAGAGAGCCCTTTTTCTTGTTGCGACTGGTCAAAAGCGCCACCTCAATCCCAACCTGCTCTCCAAGAGCTTTTAAGGTTTGAGCCTGTTGGTTCGCAAGAATTTCCGTAGGCGCTAGGAAGGCTGCTTGAAAACCGGCCTCAATTGCATCCGCGATCGCCAAAAAAGCAACTAATGTTTTTCCTGATCCGACATCTCCCTGAAGAAGGCGGATCATTCGAGAAGGCGAAGCCAAGTCGGCTTCAATTTCCGTCAAGGCTTGTGTTTGACCGAGCGTTAAGGGATGGCCAAAGGCTCTCAATATTTTTTCCTTTAAAACCCCTTGAGAAACAATAGACTTCCCCTTCGGCTGAGATCTCCGCACGAGACCTAGCGCTAATTGATCTGCAAAAAGCTCATCAAAAGCGAGTCGTTCGCGTGCAGGATGCTGAGGCTGGAGTTCTCCTTCATTCTGAGGCGTATGCACCTTCTCAAGTGCTTCCCGCCAGGATGGCCATGCACCTCTATAGGAGGGTGGAATCCACTCTGGCAAGTTGGGCGCTCGCTTGAGAGCCATCTGAATTAGTTTTTGAGCCTGCCCTTGAAAGAACCCCGCTGTGAGCGGATAAAGAGGAGTTTTCTCTTGCCAAAAAGGGGCCACTTCTGCAGGGACAATCCGTTCCGGATGGGCCATTTGCCACATGCCCAAGAACCGATCAAGAGTCCCACAGATAAGTCGTTTTTCGCCGACTGGTAAGCGCGTTTCAATTGTTTTAGGATAGGCCTTAAAAAATGTAAGATCTATATATTCTCCATCCACCTCACACATTACTTTAAAGGGTTTTCGACTCCCCTTGAAGGGCGCTTCATAATCAAGGACGCGCACAACCAACGCGACTGACTCCCCTTCTCTACACTCATTTAATGAGCTTTTTAGTGGAAAGTGGGCAACCCCTGCGGGTAAATGCCAAATCATGTCCACAACGCGCTGAACCCCGAGTCGCTTAAGCGTCCTCGCAACGGCTGGACCAACCCCTTTCAAATTCTCAAGGGGCGTATAAAGGGGGAAGAGGATTTCTGGTCTCATGATAACTTAGAGGAATCTCCATATTACATTTATCATCATATATGATTGCGAGAAGAAATCAATTTTTTCAATTGGCCATATGGCCGACCCGGGATTCGGCCTCTTCGCAGGCTCGCAATGAACATAAGAAAGAAAGACTGGATTGCTTCGGGCGGCAGCCCTCGCAAAGACGGGTGGAAATTGCAAGGACTGCTTCAAGTTCATCACACCGTCACACCGGCTAAGGCGAAGAAGTCACCCCTATCCCCGTTTCCGTCTTTGCGAGCATCCGACCACCAAAAGGTGGAGAAGTTAGTAATGAACTTAAGTTCTGGATTGCTTCGCCTCTTCCGGAGGCTCGCAAAGACGATAGTGAGAAACGTCCCCCGGTCGTCTTTGCGAGGGCGGCAGCCCGAAGCAATCCACCCTTCAAATAAAAAACTTTTTATAAGGGAGTTGACATAGGAAAAAGGATATTTTTAAATCGCCCAATAAAAACTAAATAAAATAAAAATGTTTCAAAACAGGCTGGATATATGCTCAAAAAACTTATTTCTTATTTAATTATATTTTCCATCCTTTTTGTTGATGGCGCAAGATGTATGGAGGGTGGGGACTCTGAGGAAAAGAGACCTCTCCTGCACAGACGCTGCTTTTCTGATGGTGATGTTTCGCGAAACAGTCCATCGCATCTCCTCACAGATAGTAAAGGAAAACTCTCTCTTCTAGAGGAGGGCAATGCGGCGGGATTAGATGGACAACCTGCCCAACCTTTCGTTCTTGTTAGTCCTCCAAAAGAAGACGAGGCCCCCTCAATTTCTTCCGAAGGGGACGAGGGAGAAGCAGAGCCTCATGGACGCCCTCTCGTCGTTAATGAAGAAGAGGAAGAAGACGAGGATGGTTTTGTTAGATTACCATCGAATCTTGGTTCTCAGGTCGGATTATCTCTACTAGGGAGAGACTCTCCGGAGGAAGATTCGCAAATTGATGAGACGTCTGCTCAAAAATATTTACGGATTTTAAAAATAAAATCTCACTCCTTCACTTTACAAAAACTCGAAGATTTGGACGAAATCCTGAAGAATGAGGGAAGTTGGAAAAATGGTCTTTTTGTTTGGGAGAATTTTCGAGCCATCTTCCATAAACTCTGGTTTGCTTTGACAACAGATGAACGTTCCGTCAACAAAAGAAAACAGAAAACTCACTGTAAACGCTTATGGCTATACGGCGGCCCCATTCCCTTAGATGACAATGCTGCAAAAACAAGAAATATCATCTCAAAGACGTTCGGAAATTCTCTAGAAGAAGGGGTTATAGAGTCCCTTCATGCGACCCTCTACTCTTTGCTCGGATATCAACTTTATGAAACAATTCGGTCAGGCCAATGGGCCATGGACTGGGCTTTTATTGCCAATTTTTATAGAGACTCGGATACTGTTAGCTACTTGGGAATCATAAAAGCGCTTAATGATTATCCTGCTTTATTCGCAGTTTTTGGAGTTCCTCTTGTCTATGCCACCCTCAAAACCTTCTATAATTATTCCCAAATCTCTGAACCAACTGATGAAGCTGTCTGGGAAGATATAGATAGACTCAAAAATCGCTCTCACAAATGGGACTCCAGCCTTTTGAATGTTCTTTATTTCATTCCTCTTGTTGGGTCTGTTTTTTCAAGTCTCCATCCCCTGATAAGAAAAATTCCAGCTCTCGCATCCCTTATTCTGTGGGAGGGGAAGCTTCCCTCTGAAACGCGAGAAAATGCCTTTACCGCTCTCTTACAATTAGCCCGTGAACGCAAAGGGCCCACCAAAATGGCAGCTATTGAAGCTCTTTCCCACATAGCCCATGCATTGCATACAAAGAACTTACATCTGCTGAGACGTCAGGATGCAGAAGAGCTGTTAAGTATAAAGCTACGCGCCTTTCGGGCTCTAAAGGAGATTTATGGGCAACTTTCAACCTTCTCCCTAAACAAATTCCTAACAGCGGCTCTTTTATGGGGAATTGGGTATAGTCCCTCTTGGCTTATTTCCATAGTAGAACCTATAAACAAAACCGTTCGAGGCGCTCTTTATGGGTATACGCTTTATGGGATTATTGATGTTCTGTATAAATATTTTACCTGTCCTGTTAAATACCTCAAGAATTTTACATGGGACGTGGTCGGGGGGCTTCCCCCCGCAGCCAGCAAGTATAGCGAAGATTGTTTTACAGCCCAGGTCAAAGCCTTTAACACCCTTCCTGGCCAGCCCGCAAGCACACTGGTCGGCAAATTAACCAATTATAATTTCCGCGGGCCCTATGCTTTAGACCTTTCCAACAAGGGAATTGAGGGCCCTGTCCTTGCGGAGATTGTGGAAGGATTTCAAAAGGCAAAGGTGCCTCTGAGGTCTTTAGATGTGAGTTTTAATGCGATTACAAATTCCTCAGATATTGCGCGAATTTTGGGTGCTTT
>DATKTE010000252.1:0-2163 GCA_035531295.1 Alphaproteobacteria bacterium | reverse complement strand
ATCGGGTTTACGCTTCATAAGCTTGAACAGGTACTCGAGGGTGATATCGACGAGATCATAGATGCCCTCATCACCCATTATCAGGCCAAAAAACTGGAAGAGCTGTAAGGAAACTCTCTCATTGGAAGACGGCATTGGTTTTGAACCCGCATCTTTTACTGGATTCTTTTAGTCAAATGAATTATCTTATGTTTTGATTTATAATGCAGTATGGATTTCATGAAGAATACATGAAAAATCTGAAACAAAAAATTTCGGATATTCTTCGAAACGTATTTCATCCCCACGATATTTTTCGTGTCCTCGGTAAAGACCGCTATACGAGCCTTAAAATAAGGATTGTTTTAATCGATGTATTGCTCTCGATGGTTCCTCTGTTTATTGTCATAACAATAAGTTATTTCTGGTTCCAGAAAATTCTGAAAGACGATTTCTATAAACAATTGAACTGGGAGATCCAGAACACTAAGCAGACAATCGAATTCTTTGTGGAAGAAAGGTTATCTGTTCTGAGGTTTATTACCTCAAGTTATACCTATGAGCAATTATCAGACCAAAAACTTTTGACTGAAACATTTGCGAGGTTTAAAAAAGAATTTGGCGGACTTGTCGATTTTGGAATCATAGATTCCGGCGGCATCCAGAGATCGTACACAGGCCCCTATAACCTTGCGGGGAAAAATTATTCAACCCAGGAGTGGTTCCAGGAGGTGATAATCCGTTCATACTATGTCAGTGATGCCTTTACCGGTTACCGGAAAATTCCCCATTTTGCTATTGCAATTAAGAGAGAGATACCAGAGAAAGGCACATTCTGGATTCTCAGAGCTACCATAAATATAGATACGTTACAGAAATATGTGAACACTTTTAATCTGAGATCAAACGATGATATTTTCATCATCAACCAAGAAAGAATACTCCAAACACCTTCGAAGTTCCATGGCGATGTGCTCGAGAAATATACAGCACATATGACAATTCCCGGTCAGGAAATCTTGATCCAGGAATTGCAAACGAGCGGTGATGACTGCAAAATATGTGGTTTTGCCACGATAAAACACTCACCGTGGATTTTGGTCACCGTCATTCGATCCACTCCGTATGCGAGAATTCCAAGCATTTTCAGGAATGAATTATTCTTTATCACCTTGGGAAGCATCCTGCTTGGCTTGATTTTTACAATCGTGATGGCTAATACCGTTGTGAATCGTATTAGATTATCCGACCATGAAAGAGAAGAAGCAATAGCGCAATCAGAACACGCAGGGAAAATGGCATCGATCGGAAGACTTGCAGCCGGTGTTGCACACGAAATCAACAACCCTCTTGCTATCATTAATGAAAAGGCAGGTTTAATGAAAGACCTCCTTGAGTTATCAGAGAATTTAGAACAATACAAAGAAAAGTTCATAGGCCTCATCAGCGGAATATCCGACAGCGTAACTCGCTGTACTACGATTACCCATCGACTTTTGGGTTTTTCGAGGAGAATGGAAATCAGCCAGGATGCAATAGATATAAATGATGCTGTTCAGGAAGTCATTGGATTCCTGGAGAAAGAGATTCTGTACAGGAATATTCATTTAGAACTAAATTTACAGAAGAATCTTCCAAAAATTATTACCGATAAGGGACAGGTACAGCAGGTAATCCTGAACATCATAAATAACGCAATGGATGCGTTGAAGGAAAATGGGCATATCAACTTTACTACATATGCCAAAGATGACAAGTTCATTGGGGTAGCTATAAAAGACAATGGAAGCGGGATCCCGAAAGAAAATCTAAAGCACATTTTTGAGCCGTTTTATTCAACAAAAGAAAAGGGCAAGGGGACAGGCCTGGGCCTTTCAATTTCCTACGGGATTGTGCAAAAATTAGGAGGAACGATCCTTGTTGGAAGTGAAATCAATAAGGGAACAACCTTTATCATCGAAATACCAATTAATGCCAAGGAGGTTTAAAAGAGAGGACTGTGATGCCACAAACGAAACTTCTTCTTGTTGATGACGAGGTAGAATTTGCATCAGCGCTTGCGGAGAGGTTACAGTTGCGGGGCTATGATGTTAAAACAGCAAATAATGCCCTGGAAGCTCTGGCTCTGATTCATACCCATTTGCCTGATGTGATCATACTTGATTTGAAAATACCGGGCATGGA
>DATKTE010000251.1:0-3025 GCA_035531295.1 Alphaproteobacteria bacterium | reverse complement strand
GGAATGGAAAAAGCTATTAGCCATTCATCTTGATGGGGCCTTCCTTACAACACGTGCCTGCATAAAGGACATGTACAAGAGAGGAAAAGGAGGGAGCATTATTTACATGGGATCTGTCCATTCTAAAGAAGCGTCTGCCTTAAAAGCACCTTATGTTACAGCTAAGCATGGTCTAATCGGTTTATGCGAAGTTGTTGCAAAGGAAGGAGCCAAACACAACGTCAGAGCAAACGTCATTTGTCCGGGCTATGTCAGAACCCCTCTTGTGGATAAACAAATTCCAGAACAAGCGAAAGATTTAGGAATCAGTGAAGAAGATGTGATCAAGAAAGTCATGTTAAAAGATACGGTTGATGGTGAATTCACAACAACGGCAGATGTTGCAGCTGTTGCTTTGTTTTTTGCCTCTTTCGATTCCAATGCCTTAACAGGACAGTCTCTTGTGGTGAGTCACGGCTGGTTTATGCAGTAGATCTGAAAAGAGGATAAAAAAGATGAAAATAGCAGATGTAAAAAAAACGGCCTTTTCGATGCCTTTAACCTCTCCAACCTATCCGAGAGGGCCTTATCGCTTTATCAACCGTGAGTTTCTGACCATCACCTATGAAACGGATATGGATAAATTAAAAGCGGTCGTTCCTGAGCCGCTGGAAGTAACGGATCCGATCGTTAAGTTTGAATTTATTCGGATGCCTGATTCTTCAGGGTTTGGAGATTATACGGAATCAGGGCAAATCATTCCTGTCATCTTTAAGGGGAAAAAGGGGTCTTATTCTCACGCGATGTACCTTAATGATGAGGCCCCCATTGCGGGGGGTCGAGAGATCTGGGGTTTTCCTAAAAAATTAGCAAATCCGAGCTTACAAGTCATGCAAGAAACCTTTGTCGGACAACTTCATTATGGAGACTGTCAGATTGCCTTAGGCACGATGGGCTATAAATTCAATGAGCTGGATATTGAAGATATGCACAAAGCGCTCCTCGCGCCCAATTACCTGCTTAAGATTATTCCCGATGTCGATGGGTCTCCCCACATCTGTGAGCTGGTTGAGTATTATTTAGAAAATGTGACCGTTAAAGGCGCGTGGAGTGGCCCAGCAGCCCTTCATCTTATCCCCCATGCTATGGCGCCCGTCGCTGATCTTCCTATACAGCGAGTGATCTCCGCAACCCATATCTTGACCGATTTAACCCTCCCTTATGGAAAGGTTGTTTGGGATTATTTGAAGGACTAGGCGTTATATGCCCAAGCTTTACACCATTGGCCATTCAACCCGAACCCTAAATGAGTTTATGGCAATATTGCATGGCTATAACATTACCCATCTGGTTGATATCCGTACAATTCCAAAATCTCGTCATGTGCCCTGGTTTAATGAAAATAAATTGAAACCGGCTCTTCCCAAAGAAGGCATTAGTTACATCCATATGTTAGAACTTGGCGGATTACGCCATGCACATAAAGATTCCATTAATCAAGGATGGCATAATGCCAGCTTCCGTGGATTTGCAGATTATATGCAAACCCCTGAATTTTACTCAGGGCTTAAGAAATTAAATCAAATGTTAAAGAAGGACGGCAATGTAGCTATCATGTGTGCTGAAGCTGTACCATGGCGGTGTCATCGTTCTTTGATTGCTGACGCGGAAATAGTCCATGGCATATCCGTTTTCCACATCATGAGCCAAACAAATGCTTATGCTCACAAACTTACCTCATTTGCAGTCGTGGATAAAAAAAAAAGACCAATTAAAGTTTATTATCCTTTGGTAAAGTAGGAGACTTCTGGAGATGCAGGAATTTTTTTTAACAGGTCTCGAACAAGTAAGTTGAGTTTCTCAGATATCATGATCTTCTCACATTGAAAGCACACTTTGATGTATTCTGTCAGGGCTTTATTTTTTTGAATTTGAATATGAGAAAAATTCCCTAAACTCCTGAGTGGGTACCTGATGCTTTTAAAAGTGAATTTTCTAATTACAAATAAAGAAGATAAGCCCCCTAATTCAAAAGACATTCTAACGATAAAAGGAGCAAAAATGTCCATAGACAAGTCTAACTTTGAAACTCTAGAAAAACAACTCGCCAAGGATTCTCTTGAGAAAGCCCTTAAAGATCTCCACGGTGAAATCACATGCGAAATCTCAAAAAATAAAAAGGATTTTTCTGAAGAAATCAGTAAAACTCTTGCTAATTTCAGGAAAAATCTTGAGCAAAAAGTCACAGAAACAATAGACCAGAAAATAGCTGCCCTCTTTACCAAGCACTTTTCTGATACAAGTTCACAAGTCAAATCCAGCTTTGATCAGATGTTTTCTCCTGTTTTAAAACAGACCGAAGACGATATGAAGCGTCTCCAGACCCAAGGAGAAAACACACTTCATTCATGGGCGAGAATGATGAGCCAATACTCAGGCTTCTGGACAAAACCTTTTTTTATTATGCTTTTTGTCTCTGTCCTTACGGGAACGGCCATCTCTCTTTTCTCCTCTTATTATATGGTAAGGGAAGCGGAAGCCGGGAGGCAGTTATGTGAATCGACTCTCCAATGGTCCGTAGAAGATTATTTTAAAAGAAAAAAAGCTGAAGAAGCAAAGATTGATAATCAAACAAAAATTCAAGCACAGAACAAGAAAAAATCAAAGTGACAGCAGTAAGTTTACAAAGACAATCCTCCATGACCTCGATCAAGTTCCCGATCTAAAGACATTTTCTTTTGTTGAGCGACCTTTTGAATCTCTTGGCTGATATCAGAGTCTAAGCTCTTGATGCGCTCAAAGGCCTCTTTGTTTTTGAAAATTGATTTTCCCAGCTCACGCAGCTCTTTTTGGAACTCGGAATGATCAGGGATGCGTTTAAGCTCATACGTTAACTCCTTAAATCGAGCATAACCAGAGACAGCCTCTTGCAAGTTCTTGTCGACGCCACCTATATTTCTCTCAAGGGTATGGGAAGACGAAAAAGATTGTCTGGCCTTTAGTTTTTCTTGAGCGGCTTGTCTTTCTGTTTGCTCTGCTTGTTTTG
>DATKTE010000250.1:0-26567 GCA_035531295.1 Alphaproteobacteria bacterium | reverse complement strand
TAGAAGCGTAAGTTTCCTGCGATATTGTACTTTATTGAAAATTCTTTAATTATCGATTAATCAGAATAAGGTTATATCTTATGGTCAGAAGCAGGCTTTGCATTAATGGTAGGTATAGGACAGATAAGAAATGTATTGAAAGCATTCTCCTCTCCGTTCTTTGAAGCAATTTCCAAGACGCAAGGCTAAGCCTGTCGCCTTACATTGACAAACGATGTCTGTCCTGGTTTCAAGAGGCGATTCTTCAAGGGTAAAAGTCCAGAGATCGAGAAAAATTTTAAAGTTGATAGGGCTCATGATTTTATACTAATGGTTCCTTTTCTTCTTGAGGGATTTCATGTGCTTGGCTACAGTACTCTCTCGTCTTCTCTGGCTTTAAGAGAAAAGCTGTTGTGTTTGAGGAGGAGGGGGTTTGGTAGGCCATCTGCAGCTTTGTACACGGATAATCTCCTGGCAACTTGATGTAAGCCTCGAGATCCTTTAACTGAGACAACTCTGTAGCCATGACAAGAGGCTTCTGACGCGTATGGTGACTAAGGGAAACACCATCGCGCATGCTGTTGGCACCGTAGGAGATGTTCTCTTGAGGCTCAATCTCTTCCTTGTCGCCGAGAACTTTTGAGATCCATGCTTGGGTTGAGGGCTCGGTGCAGCGAAAGAAGACTTTGGTGTTGAAGAGATCGAGCATGGACTCAGCAGCTTGTCGTCCATAGATCTCTTCTAATTGTGGTTTACTTTGGAATCCTACAAGAAAGCATCCTCCGTATTTGCGGCCTTCGGCAAGGCCCATTGGAAGGCTCGGGAGTTTTTGGAGAGCGGCCAGCTCATCAATGATAAACCAGAGTTGTCTGTTATAATTCTCTGGTAATACCATGAGAGCATTGATGGCCATATCGACCCAGGCGGAGATTAACGGTCTTAAGGTTTGGCGTTGGTCGGCGCGGGCTGTAATGAAGAGGCACCCCCTTTGATCTTCATCCATCACCCAGTTTCGAAGGGAGAAAGATTCTTGGGTGGTCTCTAATTGGCGGAGCCCTTCAATTTGAGAGGAGAGAACGCTCCGGATGGATCCTGTTGTTTTCTCATTGTCTCTACAAGCATAGGTGGCCGCTTCTGTGCCTTTAAAGAAGTCCTCAAACTCTTTGCTAGAGGAGCTCAGAAGAAAGGTCGTGAGCTGATTGATATCCAATGTTCCTTCAGAGGCATATTTTCGGAGGGCTGTTTTAAAGACGGCTCGACTTGCATTGTCCCAGAAAGGATCTTTCGAATGATGGCTTTCAGGAATAAAGGAGCTGGTCAACACGTCATAGTGGGACTCCAAATGACAATCAGCCCAGGGGTGCCAGGGTTGTGAGCGTATATCCAACGGATTGAGGATAAAGTCTGTTTCAGCGTTGTAATACTGGGAGATATAGGTCCCTGTCACATCTACGATAATGGCCTTGTCATTTCTTCTCCGAATTTGAGGGAGCAAGATATGGAAAGCATTAGTCTTTCCCGAACCGGTGGTTCCTGTCATCAAGAGGTGAGACGTTTCTTTATCTTTGAGTAAAGGGAGGGTTTCTAAGGTTATATCCGAGTTCATATGCTTTCTCCTTAAGAGTTTGGTGAGTTGATAGTGTGTAAGAAAAGTATTGCCGCGTTGATGCTGAGCTTGTTTATGGCCGCGTCCCAGAAAAAACCAAAGGCTCATAAGGGCGAAGAAAGTCCATCCTGCCCATTCCAGGCTCAGGTACGCGATTTGCTCCAGGCTATGTTCCATCGCTTGTGTTGTCTTTTTAAGAAAGGGGTCTTTGAGTATGCTGAGGCAACTCCTGCGGTAAGACTTTCCTTTAAAAGGCTTATAGTCTTGGTATAAATCAGGGTGCTTTGCGATAGGGTTTGTTGCCAGCATAAAGCGGGCCCAAGAGGTTTGGGAGAGGGCTCTCCACCCATATCCAGGGAGCTGATAGCTGGTCCAAGCAAAGTGTCCAATTCCGACCACACCCGCCACAATAAATCCTGCAATGAGGATCTGCTTGAGCATGCGGAGCTGATGGATATGGACTTGGCCGCCTTGAGTGATTGTTTTAAAAAATGCCATGGTTATTCCTTTTTCTCTGGAGGTTTAGGGGTATTGGGAGGGATGAAGTAATCATAGGCATCAGCTGCAGCTTCTGATGTAGAGCTCCAGGTTTGTTTAATATTGTCCCATACAACATTTTCTTCTCTCGCTGTATTGACCTTTTGCATAAGAGGAACGACTTGCTCTGTGAATTCCTCTTTTCTAACGTCAAGACGATCGTTTGCGCGTTTATGTTGTTGCTCAACGTCTTGTCTGACTGGTTTTTCTTTGAATTTTTCTTGGGTCAAACCTAAATTCTGCCCATTCCGTTCGATGGATTGCCTGTTTTGAGCATACTGAGCTTCAAGGGAATGATCCGCTTTTAGGGAATTAGATTGAGCTTGATACTGACTCTCAAGACCGTTTTGGACTTCAGAAGATGCAACACGTTGGAGTGCATAGTGAGGATGTTCTTTCTTAAATCCTTCCAGATAGGTTTGATACTCAGACCCTCCCTCTTTGAGAATGGTTGCGGCGTGTTTCATACCGATTGGACTGGAAGCCGTTCCAGGTCCACTATTCACGGGTTGCCTTGCCACATACTCAAGGAAAGGCTGCGTCACGTCTCGGCTTTCTTGGAAATCGTGTCTTTGACTGCTTGCAAAAGACTCAGAGGCTTCTTTCATTCTTGTGTGAGCAACGGTTGCTTCTTCCCTCAGATGACTTGCTTGGTTCAAGCTGGCACTGGCCCCTGTTGCAAGCTCAGCCCCCGTTATATCGTTCCTGCTTTCCATGTCAGAATGAGCGGCGGAAAGGACCGTATCCAGGCTATAGCTATATCCTTTTTGATCAGCAATGGTTTGAGCTTTTTGAAGCTGCTCCTGATGAGCTGCGGAGCCTGAGAAACGTGTGCTCCCTTCAACACCTACCCCGAGCCATTTTGGTGTTCCGGCTTGAACGGCAAGGGCAAGTTCGTGAGCCCGTGATTTTGAAACCCCAAGGTTTTCACTAATATCATTGGTAAAGTTATGATGATCTTGAAGAGCTTGCGCCTCATTGGTTGTGAGCGTTTTGTTATCACTTGTATGTTTTGCAAAGTCAGACCCGAGTCGTTCCAGAACGTTTGAGGTTTGCTGAAGGGCCGTATCCATAGAGTGTCCCGCAGCTGCACTTTTTGATTCAGCTACGTTTTGGGCTTCATGAAGGCGTTGTTGTTGCTCAAAGCTATTGTTGGTGGTTGCCATTAGCTTAACGGGCAGATTAGAGGTGCCATAATCATTGAAAGATTGGGTTCCATCGGCAAATGTATTCTTCTCAATCCCTGAAGCACCCATATTCTTAAACTGAGCTGCATTGTAGGTTGGGCTCGTATTATGTTGGAAAGCAGATGTATTTTGATAAGCTTGAGTTCCCATACTGACGTTTCCTAAACTGATGTTTCCGGAAACCGCCTCAGAAGCAGCTCCACTCGCTGCGGATTGCATAGCTGATCCTAAATGCTGAGCAAGCCCCACAAAGGCTGCAGCGCCTTGTTTGAGAATCCCATAAGAAATAAAGGGAATACTCACAGATAGCCAAGCGGCTAGGGTTGTCATATCTGCGTTTGCATTAATGATGGCTGAGGAATTTAAAAGGGTTAGTCCTTCTTTTGCGCCATGACCCATTGTTTCTGCTTTTCCATAGAGCGTCATAATCAAATTTAATATGGCATAGAGGGGGGCCCATAGTTGGGTCCATAGCAAGATCCCGCAATAGGTCATCAAAACGCGATACCCATTGGGAAGAAGAGCCAAGATCACAATAAAGATAAAGAGCCCATAGCTGAGAGCTTCAATCACATTTTTAAACAAGGGCAATGTTCGTGCCGCAATGTCTCCTGCAACGGCATAGGCTGATCGCTGTTGGAGAAGAGCCTTCGTCGCTGCATAGTTGGACGCAGAGCCAAGTTCTGAAAGTTTGTTGTTGCTTGCCTCTTCAATGGCATTAATCATCATCTCTTGACGAAGGATGTCTGAGGCATTTTCTGAAAGGTCCGTCATTAACTGGTAGCCGTTTTGAAGATTTGTAAAAAAAGCCGTCTTTGTCAGCGTTTGATTCTGAATCCTTGTTCCATAAATGGCTGTTGCGCGTGTAATCTCAGTCGTCCAAAGATCAGACAACTTTTTAGCTCCTGCCTTACAGGTGATGACGGTTCCAGGAGTGTCTTCTTCTTTGTAAAGAAATCCTAAAATTGGGGAGGCCTTTGTTTTTACGAGAGCCCAGATATCTTTTGTGTTCTGAAGCTCAGTCAACGTATATTTGTGACCAATCATGGCGTCATACACCACACATTGGTTTACAAACCGTTCCATATTGCCTTTAAAGATTGGATCCACAATGCGAAACTGCCCCACTTGGCTCATCAAAGAGGAGGCAAATACCGTTCCTGTCTTATGGTAAGGCATATAATCAGGAAGACCACCGAATGCTGGAAGAGAAAAAACAGACTCGATCTTTTCTGTGATACCTCGACCCATTTGACTCACAAGGCTTGCAAAGGCCCCTAAAGCAAAGGGAACATTATCAACCTTTGCTTTGACCTTCGTGAGGGGGTCATGAATAAAAATTGTTGTTTTGGGCAAAAAAAGAAGGTTCGTTGCAATCACAACCCAGAGAAGCCACTTTAAACCTTCTTCCAAACTGCTCCTCACAAGCATCAAAATCAGCATATAAACAGATCCAACTATCAATCCAATCCGTATTAAAGGCAGGATAAATCCTGTTCGATCGGCCTTAAACAAAGCCGCAACGCCATTAAAGACGAGGGTAAAGAGCTCGCCCCCTCCATATGTTGTGATCACATGATTCATCCTACTTTCCCCCCGACTTTGTGCCTTGTTGAGAGGAAATGAACATATTCTGGAGTTTAGTTTCGATCTGTTGGGTTCGTTCAATAAGATCCAGAGTAATGGCCATTTGTTCAAATAGAGCCGTTCTCTTGGCAAAGAGAAGTTTGCGAGACTTAGAAATTCCTTGTCTCAATTCCTCTATCATTTGATCATTAATCTGGACTTTCTGAAGCTGAGTAACACTATCAAATACAAGGGTCATGACTTCTTCCAAGTACTGAAGAACGATATCGTGCGCAATGGCTTCACTAAAATCAGCTGCACTGATAGGACTTCCTCCTTCTTTAAAAGCCACCTCAACGGCTATAATCTTTAAAACAGGGATTTGAGTCGCATTAACAAAACCGATCTCTGTCTCAGAAAGCGCTTTGTCTTCTCTGACCTTTCGAGAAAGTGACAAAAGAAGTCGATGGACTTGTCCATAGAGAGCTTTCGCTGCTGGAAGCGTGATTTGTTGAACCGTAGGGCTAAGGCATTTGTCTTCTGAAGCGTTATCGCACTTATAAATTTGAACAGGCGCATTTCCTGTAATGAGTCCAGAAATGAGCTGAGGATCACTGCTTTTAGAAGGCAGGACTTTTACCTCCGAGCGACCGCTTACCCGCCTCGAAATAATAGTTCCCGAAACGGTCATAAAGAGTTCCGCCAGTTGGGGATCACGGCTTAAAAAGCCATTCTTCTGGATTGCCTTCCAGGCGATATTAAATTCATCAGCTAAGATATCTTTAAACCCTTCTTTTTCATTCTTTCGGCTATTCCAGGCGTCTCTTTTTTCTTCTGTTCCGCATTTCTGACGACTCTGAGCCCAGTCAGTAGCAAGACCCAATTCCTTGCCCATGGCGTTACAGAGAAGTTGAGAGGAGGCATTGCTTTGGGGCCATACTCCTCCCACAAGGGTTGCAGCCGCCTCACAAGAGTTAATGCTTTGATTCGTGATGGAATGAACCTTTGCCGCTAAGTCATCCAAAACGCTTTTAATCTGAGGAGTAACCGTGGCTAGGGCTAAATTGAAGGCATAGCCACTCGCATTGCTACCAATATTACGAAGAAGCTGGGTAAACTGTTGAGCATTGATAAAGGAAAAACCCCCTAAGAAAAGATCAATTCCTCCGCAACCGGATCGATAGTGTGGCATCTGTATAGAAAGCAAATCCACATTGTTCACCTTTGATCGTGCGAATACGCTGCCACCTGTATAAAACCCGCCCGTTTGGTCTTGGTAGCCACCTCCTGTGGTAAGGTTATTGGCCATGCCCAACTTCTCAAAAGCAGTCTCTAAATTCTTCTGCATCGAGGCTTGTGAAGAAGGACTTAAAAGAAGAAACATGCATAACGTAGACAGAACACTGTGCTTCATTTTGTTTCTCCCTTTACCATTAAGGCTTGCGTTAAAATATTCACTCGTTCCTCAATCTCACTTTCAGAAACCATGCCGTAAGCAAGGGGAATAAGCTGTCCCGTTTTGGGATGGAGGGCGATAAGAGCAGGGACGTGAGAAACCTTGAGGCGCTCTGAAATTCCGTTGTCGCCTTTGGCATGAGGGAATTCAGGTAATGATCCCCCGTCTAAAGAAATAGCCAGCACCGACCAACCATACTTTTCAGAAAACCGTTTCACAATAGGCGCAAAGCCATGACAATAAGGGCAGTTCTTTCGGAAGAAAAAGAAAAGTCCATAGTCTTGAGCTAAAGCTTTAATCTTTTTTGAAAGATCTTTATTTTGCTCATCGTAATAAACATGTCGGGCGTTCTGATCCACGGGATGCACCAAAGTTTCATCCAAAGAAGGAGTCGTCATCACGACGCGTTTCCACGATTCAGAAAACCGCTGACTCTGATCCATCAGCGCACGTTGAGCGATGATATAAGCAACGAGATTTTCTCTGGTAGGCTCAACAATCGCGGCATGTAGCTTTTGTTCGAGTTTCTTCCGTTGTTCTTCAATTAATTGTGATGGATTCAAAGGTATTTTCTCTTCTTTTTTCTGCTCTCTGGTTTCTGATTTCTGCTCTCCGTCCTCGTACCAATGCCAGCCCTCAGCTCTCTTCTCGAAAAAGGATGCCTGATACGGAGCCTCTGCCTTAAGAAAAGAAGGATTTATACCCAAATCCAAAAGGACTATAAGGGAATAGAGAACCTTCAGCCCAACACCTGCCATTCTGCAATTCTGTTCTCTGCCCCACTGCACTTTTACCCTCATGCTCCCCCTTTTCTTTGCTGCGGCTTCTTTTCTGTCGGAGAAAGGACGCCTTTTTTGATGGTCTCAATACGTTCACCGATTCCCTTGCTTAGGCCTTGCATCTTGCCAGGATTAAAATCCTTCATGAGATCTTCAAAGACTTCGCTCAGATCAAGCTTGGAAAAGTCGTTGCGCTGGATTTCCTCAATGGTAAACCCTCGGCACTTAGGATGTTTTGGTGTGCCCCACCCCATCCCAATTTGAGGTCGCCCTTGTTCGTGGAAAGCTTTCAGAAGCTTTGATCCCCAGCAACAGTAAGTGGATTTTTTCTTGACGCATTGTCCAAGTACTTTTTTAGAACAGTAGGTTCCGACATAATGGCAAAGGCGTTTTTTGCGCTTTTGGCTTAAGAGTTTTTCACTTGAGCTACACGAAGAAAGGCCTAAATCATTTCCCCAGCCTTTCCCTGACCCACAGCAGTCTTTGAAGCTTAAAGGTTGTTTTGAACATCTAAGATCGTCTCCCTTAAAAAATCCGCCCATTCCAAATTGACCTTGGAGTTCTTTGAGAAGGGCAAGTTGGGCCAAACTTGACATCATTTCATCATTATTTTCCCAACTCTGATCTCTGCAACTTCCATCCAGGCAAAAGGGCGTTTTTCCCCCTATAATCGCATAAGATGTCCGGGGAGGGTCCTTACATTCATAGGTCTGCACATAAATGACGCAAGCGTTTCCGACCCTTTTTTTACAGCGAGACTTGATTTGAGCACATCCTCGCGCTCTTAAAGGACCACAATCTTGTCTGGAAGGATAAGAACAGCCATAGGTCAGCGTGTATTGCCAACAGTCTCTTGTGATGGGAACTCCGTCGATAACCCGCGTTTGGGGACCTTGGGTACAAACTTTTGTCTTATAATAACAATGGCCTTGGTCCACCTTTGCTTCAAGACCTATACAACCATCTGCCCATGAATCATAAGGAACTTTAATAAGGGGTTGGTAGCTATAGGCGAACTGAAATATCTCAAAGGTGTAACGCTTATGACGTACCTTTACCCATCCCCCTACCGGAGAAGCAGAGGCTGAGAGAATTCGAGTGACAGGGATTCCTGTTTGACTTGAGATAAATGATTTTAGAGTTGCTTGGTCAACTTGTATATAACCCACAAAATGCTTACTTCTTTCGCGAGGCCAGTGGTTAAGAAGATAACGAAAAGACGCATGGACGCATGGCCCCCCTAAACTGAAGGATTTCTGTTCAACAGGTCCAAGCTCTTCCTTTATCGTCACAAGAAGAGTCGACTGGCAGGTATAGACCGCATCGTCCCCAGCTTCTTCGCAAACAACAATTTCTTTTTTCCCGCCTTGTTGTACCTCGACAACATGCGTTCCCGTTCCTCCTATAACTTCAAGAGGATCTTCCAGGATTTTGTCTGCCATTGTTATGAGAGGATCATGATCAAGATCAATTTTAACCTGAGGACGGGCATCGGAACTCTCACAAACCATTTGGCTTGCAGGGTTTTGCTTGATTAAACTTTTAGAGATGCCTTCGAGGCTCTTGCTATTGAGGTTTGCTTCCTGTGGTTTATTGCCACTATAAAAAGGGTGGGGCCCAGCCTCTCGCTGTTTCTGACCAGCTTTACCCAGAAATTCTTGAGCAGTTTGATCTCCTTGTGCGAGATTTTTCCAAGGATCAGCAAAAGTTTTATAAGGAACAAAAGACAAAAGAGAGATTAATAGAAAAATTCTCATGTAAGTCCCCCCTTGCGCACGGGGAGTCTTAAGGAGGAGAGGGAATCGCTTCTTCTGAATATAAAACACTAAGGCTTGGATGTTGCTCATGCGCCCTCCCTCTGCTTCGGTTGTTTTTCCGTTGGAGGCAGAACGCCTTTTTTAATGGTCTCGAGACGTTCGCCAATTCCTTTCCCGAGGCCTTGCATCTTGCCCGGTTTAAAGTCCTTTATGAGATCTTCAAAAACTTCCCGTAAATCCAGCTTGGAAAAGTCAATTCTTTGGATTTCTTCAATGGTAAAGCCTCGACATAAAGGATGCTTAGGACTCCCCCATCCAAGACCAATTTGAGCTCGGCCTTGTTCATGGAAGGCTTTGAGGAGCTTTGATCCAAAACAACAATAAGTGGATTTCTTCTCAAGACAGATCTTCGCTATAGGATCTTTTTTGGCGCAATACTTCCCTACATAATGGCAAAGACGAGCTTTGCGTTTTTCTTGCAGTTCTTCTTCGTTTTTATGACAACCTGTAATTCCTAAAGTTTTTCCCCATCCATTGCCAGAGCCACAACAATCTTTAAAATCAAAAATATATTTTGAACATCGATGATCTGTTCCCTTAAAGAATCCACCCTTTCCAAACTGACCCTGCAGTTCCTTGAGAAGGGCAAGTTGAGCTAAAGAGCCCATCATTTCATCATTGTTTTCCCAACCCTGATCTCTACAATTCCCATCCAGGCAAAAGGGCGTTTGCCCGCCTACAATCGCGTGAGATGTCTGAGGAGCTCCCTTACATTCATAAGTCTGGGAATAAACAACGCATTTGTTTCCGACTATTTGCTTACACGTCGAATTAATTTGAGCACACCCTCGCGCTCTTAGAGAGCAACAATCGTTTTTAGAAGGGTAAGAGCAACCATAGGTCAGAGTATATTGCCAACAGTCCCGTGTAATAGGAATTCCTTCGATGATACGCGTTTGAGCGCCTTGAGTACAAACTTTTGAGACATAAAAACAGAGCCCAAGATCAGATCTTTGTTCAAGTCGATCACAATTGGAAACCCATTCATCGGGCTGAACTTCTATAGATTCTTCTTCATAATTTATTTTAGCCGTTGCAGTAACATCATATCCCTTCAAATGCCCATGACTGCAAAAATTGGTATTCCCGTAAATAGGAAACCTTTCACGTCTTCCACGCTTTTCTTTCTTAATAACAACACCTTTAATTTTGTTCTCTGGAATATCTGTGGAAATCGCATTTCTCGGGGTTTGACATCGATCACATCCGTTATGCCTTCGGCTTAGAACTTCACGAAGACAAGCTTTAAAGGGCACAGTAATATGTAGTTCAGTTCGTCTCCTTTTAGGTCCTATAAGTACATCTAAAAGACTTTGGCAGGATTTAGGATGGTAGGATTTATATGATTTTCTGCATCCCGTAAGATGAATGTTAACCAGTTTCTCTTTTTGAATAATGCGTCTAACAATTTTTACGTTAAGAGTCTCAATACACGTTTCAAGAGAATCCTCTCCTGCTTCTTCACAATTTAGGATCTCATTTTTTCCGCCTTGCTGTACCTCGACAACTTGTGTTCCCGTTCCTCCAATAACTTTGAGAGGGTCTTCCAGGATTTTGTCTGCCATTGTCATGAGAGGATCATGGTCAAGGTCAATTTTAACCTGAGGGCGGGAATCGTAGCTTTCGCGAACCATTTGGCTCGCAGGGTTTTGGCTGACTAAACTTTTAGAGCTGCCCTCGAGATTCTTGCTATTGAGGTTTGCTTCCTGTGGTTTATTGCCACTATAAAAAGGGTGGGGCCCAGCCTCTCGCTGTTTCTGATTAACTTTACCCAGAAATTCTTGAGAGGTTTGATCTCCTTGTTTGAGGTGAGTCCAAGGGTCTGCAAGCACAGGAAGTGACATTAAAAATATAAAAAGGAATCGCATCATTTTGCATCTCCTTCTTTGGAAAAAACCTCTAACGCATATCGAATGCTCACATGGCCTTGGAGGTGATTATGAATCGGTGTTTGAATACGTTCGAGAGTTGTTGAGGGGAAGGGTTTTGCCAGCACATAGGTCGGAACAGCTGTAACAGCAAAAAGCGTAAAAAGCTCAGGATCAATAATAAATCCTTGTCCCGTTTTTTGAATAACTTTCTGTAGGGCTTTCGCTGTTTGAACATAGCTGCCATCGATAAAACCCCTTAGGACAAGAGTAGCGCCATATTTTTTGGCTTCATTCGCAAGGTTTAGAAGGGCTTTTTCTCCCATGGAAAAAGACACAAAGATGTAGAGGTCCCCCGATTCATTATGTGATGTTGTCTGTAACGGCGCTTGATTTACAAAATTCTGAAACGCCTTGTCTTCTAAAACAGCCTCTTTTTGCTGGAGAGCGTTTGTAAGAAAGGATTGAAACTTTTTATCATTTTTGATTTTATCGACCTCTCTAAAAACATCCTCTGTCAAAAAAACGGGGCATGTGTTTTGCTGATGACAAGCCATCACTAATGTGTTGAAAAAAAAGAGAAAAATAGGTAAAATTATAAGGCGCAGCAATTTTTCTTCCTCCAAATCAGATAGCCAAAATCTTCGCCTTTGTAAGGAAATTCTCGTCCAGATCCCCAGACGACTTCTGTTCGTCCTAAGGGATTACAAGCCATGGGGCCACGAGTTGTGGGACGGGGGTAGGTCATTTGGGTTTTGTATTGAGTCTTCTTTATGATAGGTAAAGGGTATTTCTGGCAGATATGGTGGTTGGACGTTCCGCTTGTTCCCCATAGTAAAAGCTCGCGATGAAGTTTGGCCATCATCCGCTGAGCCATCAAAAGGCTCGCTTGAACCCCTCCATTATGGGCCGCATTGTTTCCTGTGAAGGGATAAAGACTTCCCTGACATCCTCCACACCAAAAGAGAGCATCTATCGGAAATCCTGCCGTTGCTGCTGCACAATCAGCCGCACATGCCGCTTGTGCAATGGGGTTTCCAAAGAGAACAGCTTCAGGGTTCAAAATGAAAGAAAGCTCGTCCGCATTCCATAAAGGATCAAGCTCCGTTATATACCCTACATCAAAGCTTCCTGTCTCAAGGCAGATAAAATCGACGAGAAGCTCAAGCCAATAAATGACAGGATAAACGTACCAATGAACCTGGTAAAAACTGTTTTGAGTTCTGCGTTCTCCTGTTGCTCCATGAACACCATAATTAATCTTACTTTTACCGAGCTGAATTCCTCCCATACTCACCATACAAAAAGGAACACGCGTCACATCCACAAGCCGAGCTGGCTCCCAAAACCCCACAGGAATGCCAACATATGGAAATCTCTCGCACATACAAGGGATTTGACTGGGATTTGGTGTATCTTGTCTTCCTCCCGTACTGACTTTTATAGGGCCAATACTGATGGGAAAAAGACATGACCAGCAGATGTCCGTGATAGGGTTCACGAAACGCCCATGACAAATTTTGGCGTCTACCTTGGTTATTGAGGCCAATAAGAAAAGAGTCAGAAGAACTTGTTTAACAAGAGCCCGTTTAACAGGAACTTTTTTGATAGGAGTTCGTTTAACGGGATCCCATTTAATGGAAACCCATTTAAGAAGAGACCGTTTTTTATAAAGAGCATCTTTAAAGAGACGATATTTCATGAATCCCTCTCTGCTGGAGCGCTCTCTTTTGGTAAAAGATTTCTAGTATGAGACTTTCCGTTTAATTGGATTTCCTCAATGCAAAGGCGAAGTCTCTCTTGGGTTACGAGGGATGGAACATGGCGAATGCCAAGCTTTTTGGTGAGAAATCCTCCTTGATCAAAATAAACGGGCACATT
The DNA here is from genome assembly GCA_035531295.1 of Alphaproteobacteria bacterium. Classification (GTDB taxonomy): domain Bacteria; phylum Pseudomonadota; class Alphaproteobacteria; order UBA9655; family UBA9655; genus UBA9655. The sequence continues at coordinate 13,891 of DATKTE010000250.1, read as the reverse complement.
CATTTCTTCTGAAAGAACCAGAGGTTCTCCCTTAACAAGGATCAACTTAACCAACCCCTTTTGAATCTCTCCTTGAGCCCAAGCTTTTTGGTCAGGATCATCTCCATCAAAGAACAAAAGACCTTTAGAAAGGCTTATTGTTTCAAGAGGATTAATCTTGGTGCCTTTTTTATAAAAAACCCTTCCTGTGTGATCTTTCAGATCTTCTTTCACCACATAAGTGGGATCATAATAAAAGACACGTGCCTCTGAAGCCCGGGTCATTCCTTCAACAGGTTTTGGCCTTTCAATGGCGACTTTTGTTTTCTTTTGAAGCTCGATGTTATGGAGTTTTAGCTCACCCCTTTCTTCCATAGCTTTCAGCTTTTGTTGAATAAGAACAATGGGATCTTCTTCCTCAATGGGATAAATGACTCCATGAGTTCCACAGTCTCTGGCTGCGCAGGGATCAGTGTTGAAGCACAGAAATATTGCAGAAATGCAATGGAACAGTCTCCTCACCACCAATACACCGCCTTTCCCCAGATCTTCTCAATCGGTACAAGCCCGAACTCTTCATATCGAGAATCAAAACTCCGGGGGTGATCTCCAGCAACAAACACATATCCGATCGGAATACGCCTTGCTGAAATAGGAGTTAACGGCTTTCCTTCTTTCGTTTTTTCAAGAAGAGGAAGAGTGGGAGATAGAGGTGCTTTAAGTTGAGTGCGTCCAGGGTAGATTTGGGAGATGACAATCCCAGCATGGGTTTGTTCGATCAGATCCCCTGGAAGGCCTATCAATTTTTTGGCAAACGCTTTTCCTCGAACATAAGCTGTGTCGTGTCCAGAGATGGAAATAATATCTCCACGATTAAGGGTAAGGTGGTTTATGGCCAAGATATAGCGCACACCTGGTAGGCTCATCGAACTGCACTCATAAAGATGGGTCCGCGTGGTGACCACCCATAGGAGGAGCGTGACTGGTAAAAGAATCGAGACCATATCGAGAATGCTCGTCTTCATGGATGCACCTTTTGTCCACAAGCGACCGTTTGAATGGCGTCTTTGAGGCTCTTTCCTTGGCTTACCAGGTCTTGAACGGCTGCAAATTCATCGGCCTTTGTGGAGTAAAGAATTTTGGAAAAGGGATCGAGAAAAAGACGTCCAACGGCAAAGCCTTTCGGGCCTTTAATCATGATTTCGGCATACTTTCCTTGCTCTGTATGAAGAGACCTTAAAGTCCGTTCCATGGCCGGATCCATACTCAGGCGCTGAGAATTCTTCAGAAGTTCAATGGATTCATCCTTTTGAGAAAGAAGGCACATCCAGTCTGCATTATCAAAGGCCGCTTGCGCACCAGGATTGGCGTAAAAGTCATTGATGGATTGGGTCCCTACAATAAGCCCTCCAAAATACTTTCGAAGACGACGGGCGGCTGTTTCAATAAAGACACCCGATTGGGCACCTCGCAACATATCCCAGGCTTCATCCAGAATGAGGCAAGATGGTGTTTTTCTGTCCCCCATATAGATGGAGTTGGTGATTTGTAGGATCACCATTTGTACAATGACTGATTGGAGATCTTTGCGTTCTTTCAGCTCCTCCATCTCAACAACAACCAAGGAGTCAGAAAGATCGATGTTTGCTGGGCCATTAAAAAACCGCTTATAGGTTCCCTTTTCGGTGTAGGGATGGAGTCGTTCTCCAAGGGTAATTGCTGTGGTATCTGGATGTTTTAAGAGAAATTCAGCTACATCCGTAATAGTTGCTCCATTTTGCTTCTTCCCCCAAGCATCTTGAAGAGCTTGTTCGAGGTACGTATCTTCCAAATCCGTTGTGCCTTCTTTAGGGGCTGCCATTAAAGAGAGAATGGGTTTGAGCATACTCAGTCCATCGGACGCTGCTTCTATGTCATGAACTGGAAGAGAAGAAAACGGGTTGATGCAGATAGGAGAATGGGTAGAAAACTCAAGATACGTACCCTTCAAAAGCTTCACCGTTTTTTCAAAAGAACGCCCCACATCAAGGACAAAAACCCGCCCTCCCATGCCAAGCATGCTGGTCATGAGTTCTTGCATAAAAACAGATTTTCCTGACCCGGATCGTCCTACGACACACGTATTATAATTCCCTTCATTATTATCAAAGGGCGACCAATAAAAGAGCTGGCCCCGCCTTCCCACCAGCATCATTCCAGGAGATTTTGTGCCCTGCCATTCGCCTTGCAGTGGCATGAGATTGGATGGCTCATGGCTTAAAGTGGTTTTTGTTTTCTGAAAGGTTCGGCTATCCTCATTTGCTCCTTCGCCCCATGTCATAGGAAGGCAGCTCAAAAATGAGGGCAGCTGAAGGTATTTATCCAACACCAGCTCCCATCTTTGTGAGCGATAAAGATTGAAAAGGGTTTGTTCTTCTTTGGCAATGTGATCAGGATGACTTAAAAGACCCACTTGAAAACGAGTACGTACAAGCCGTTGTCCCTCTTCAAACTTCTCTCGTACATAGGTCCATTCTGCCGCTTCTTTCCGTAGAGAAGGAACGTATTTGGCAATAGGAGAGGCAGCTTGTTTTTCCACGTTTCCGCATTTGGCCATCATCTTCGTTTTAAGGGTTTTCTCATTGCAAATGTGAACGCCGTAAGAGAGAAAAAATCCGCCCTGAAGACGTAAAAACTCATCAAACGGATCGCCAATCAAAATTCCCATGGCGCTCAAGTGCCAAAGTGGTGGAAGAAAACGCGTGGTGTAAAGGCGGAGCACCCTTTCTTCTTCTCCAAATATCAATTGGGAAGGCTCGATCTTGATGAGTGTGGCCGGGCTTATCAGTTGAGGGGACAGAGACTCATGAGGGTTCCACAGGGATTCATGAGTACCAAGCAACCTTTCAGTGGGATTTAAGAGCTCATCAAGTCCTAAAATCAATTCTTCCGCTTGCCAGACTTTGACAGGGAGGCCCCATCCCTTCAGGGTTGTAACCAGTTGCTCTCGTAAAGCGAGCATCTCTTCAAAGGATTTAAAAGTTGTATGGGGCTCGCTATAGGAAATCAAAAGGCGGAACGTCCTGATGGCTGAACGATTTTTAAAGGCTCCACATCGTTCTTTGGCCAGTTCTCTCAAGACATCAGACCTTTCATTCAAAATAAGATTTTGGCGTGCTTTTTCCCATGTCTTTAGCCAGGGATCGATATGGGGACTGGCAATCAACAGACATTGAAGGTTGGATCCCAAAGGTAAAGTATGTTGGAACAGGCCTGTTAACTGCCTTGGAATCTCCTCCCCACACCCAACCAGTGGAAGGGTTTCAAGCACAAACCCCACGCTAACACGATTCAGAAAAAGCTGGGTTTCAGGATCAAAACTGCGGTAAGGCAATAGCTCACTTAAACTATGAGGGAACAAAAATTCATTTGCCAATTTGAGCGTTGAAGAATTTGACCCAAAAGCATGTCCTTCTCCTAAAAGGAGGTGGCTCATTAAGCTTCCTCCCATACAGAAGGAGCATACCAAATCTGAGGTTTCTCAAAATGACCAGGCGCAAATTCTGCGTCAGTGTTTAATCCACATCCACATGGTGTTTGAGGAAAGCTAGGAAGAGATAGGTTAGGAAGTTCTCCTTGAGGGAGTTCTCCCTGAGGGAGTTCTCCATGATCCACCATTTTATTGACCTCAGAGATGGACTTACAGCCAACCCCTACCCCTGGCGGGCATTCAAACCCGCCTTCATAAACGCCCATACAGCCTGTTAAGCAGAGGCCAAGCCCTAAGATGTAAATAGAGTTTTTTTTCATTTTTAGTCTCCTTGTTGAGGGGTTGATGAAGTGCGAGTTTCTTCTCTGGTTTTTTCAATGTCAGTCTTGACGTTTTGAGATCCAATAAAGGTTCCTGTCGTGAACACAATGTCGACCACTTGTCCTGCTGCAATTTGAATGACTGGCTGGAGCTGTTCAGCTCGGTCGATGTAGTATTGGGATAAACGATCAAGCGCGGTTGTCGCTCCTGAGGCCATTCCGGCAGTGAACATATCGCCAATGTTGGGGGGAGAAACTTGCGCACCTCCTTGGAAAAAAGGATTTGCTTGAGTCTGTCTATTTTGGGGGTTGGACACATTGCTGAGACCTGCAAAAATCCCTCCCATGAGACTCCTGCTTAAGAATTGACCGTCTTTCGAAGCAACAACTCCGCGAATTCCAGCCTTACCGTCCGATCCTGCAATGTATCCTGCCACTTGGGTTTCGATGATCTCTCCACTTTTGCGTTCAATACAGGTCAACTTTTCAAGGCGGGCATAGACGCGCTCTGAAGATAAATCTCCATAGGCACTTGCCATACAATGACAGTCTTTCAAATCGCTTTGAAACCGCCTGGGAAGAGTTCCAAAATCAATAATCCTCAAAAGCATAGGTCTGGGATCGGAAGAAGCTGTCATCGACGAAGATGCATCAAGTCCTGAGAGTAGAACCGTCTTTGCAAAGGCGCCTGCTGGAATGGTGGTTTCCACGGTTTTAGGGAGTTTATGTTTGGGATTTTCCGTAAGTCCTAAGGAGACTTTTTGAATGAGGTTTTCCGATTGACCCCCTTGCCCTTCCAGTGATTGAGGAAATTTTTCGCTCTGAACACCAAATGTATTCTTTTGGTTATCCAATTGGCTTTCCAAATTCAGGATTTTGGTTTCAAGCTCCTGGATAACGGCATCTTTGGGAAAGACAGAAGTTAAAGATTGATCATCACCTTCAGTATTCAGGACTTCAGGAAAATGCTGTTCTCTTTTAACACCCTCTTGGAACAGAGTTTTAAGAGCTATGACTTCATCAGAAAGTTTCTTGAGCTCATCCTCAATCTTATGACGAAAGACTTCATTAAGATCCACTTTGCTTGGGATTGTTTCAATGGATGTTTGGGTAACCTTGATCTCCTCTGCCTGTTGAGGAAGAGGCGTTTTCTCAAACAAAAAGGCTACAATTCCATAGGAAAGGGCTAAGATGCCAACGAGCCCACACCCCAACCAAAAAAATTGTAATCTTCGAATATCCAGAGAAGATTCTGGATGGAAAAATCTTGTCCTCACACTGGTTGGGATCCAGGAAAAAACTCGTTCTTTAATTTGCTCGCGCCGCAACATAGACATCTGTTCCTTCTCCGGGTTTTAAGGTTTTCTGGGAAATCAAAAGGGCAACTATCTCTTTAGATTTAAGAGTCCCGCCTTCGCTAAAGCTTCGGCGAGCAAACTCTTCTTCAGATAACACCTGGGTTTCTTTGGTGTTATTTTGAACCCGATAGGTTAGGCCTCGTAGTTTCTGTCCTTGGATGTCTCGGATTAAAAGATAAGGTTCCTGAAGGGTATTTAGGTTTAAAGGAACTTCTGTATATCCCATCGGAATCCGCCCGTCCTGACAGGCACAGATCAGGTTCTCAACTTCTTCTCGAAAGAGGGGTGCATGGGTTCGTTTTTCCTCATTTAATGAGTCTCTCTCAAGCTCTTGTTTGATCTCAGTGTCGTTTTTGAGGATAAGAGCTTCAGGAGCTTGATGGCTTGGAATCAGACGCAAATCTTGGGTACGCCCAGCTTCGGTGGTGAGAGTGAGGCTAATGCGATGAGAACCGTCCAAAGTAAGGGGGCGAATAAACACCTGTCCCTGATCAGTATCGGTTTCCAGAACATACTCTCCTGCAATACCGAAAACGTGGAGTATTCGATCATTCTCAACTTTAATGCGGGTGAGTCCTTGTTGAGAAATCGACACTTCAATAACCTTCATCTCATCAAGAGGACGCACAATGGCAGCGTGAGCTGCGGTTCCCATAAGTAAGCAAACAAAAGTCTTAAGAATCATGTTGAGTTCCTCCTTTAACGCTTTCTAAAAGAAGCCCGGCTCCCCGTAAGCTAAACTGCAAAGAGACGGTCTCTTGAGACGAGCGCACCTCTTTCCCCGCCATATAGCTGATGAGGGTTCCTTTCACATTGACGTGCATTGTTTTAGGATTTGCACTGACTTGAGCGGGTTTAAAGTGGGTTGAGAGTTGTAATTTTGTGTAATGCTCCCCATCATCCATAAGCTGCTTTTTTAAAGCCCCATAAGTTTCAGGCGTCGCGTACTTTAAAAGAGTCGTGTGATTATAGGAAAAGCTGGAAGGAGAAAGGTCCAGAAGAAGCTTTGCAATATAAACGCCCATTTCTTCCAGGTACTCCTTGGAAACCGTCCCTCCTTCCACCCACAGAGTTTTGGTAATGTGAGGGGGGACCAAAATGGTGCGCTCACTTTTAATAAGGAGAGCGGTGCTTAAGAGGACACTGCTCATGGCCATGAGACTCGCAATTCCAATCCACCCATTCCGCTGGGAAATCAGCTTGATGATATTGTGATGGAGAAAACTGGCTTTCATCCAATCGTCTCCCGAATGTGAGACGGCACGGGCAACTTCATGGCTTTTCTTGGCGTGGGCAAATGCCAATAGAGAGCATGAATTAAAGTTGATCCTGCATTTTGTTGCTTGATTGTACGGAGAAGGGAGAGAGTCCCAATCCCCGCAATAAAGCCACAAACAATCCAGCCCATAAAGAGTCCTCCAAAGAGAGGGATGACTAAGACCAAGGCCTCATCCTTATTGACGCCTAAAAATCGTAAGGGTTTATCCAAACGATTGAGGAGGAAGTTCTCATTTTTATCCATAATTCTGCTCCTCACACACAAATTGCGTAGGTGGTGTTAATCCACACTTTCGCAAATCCAAAACTAATGGTCGTGAGGATGGCAATCACAAAGGGAGCAGGCGTTGATTTCATAAAAGAAAGAGCTGCAGCTGCAAGGCAACCCGAAATCAATGTAATAGGTACAAGGCTATTATCCAGGATAGAGACAAGGTCCGTGGTGCTTTTGGTAAAACCGGCATCATTCGTATTGGCAACACCAAAGGCCTCAGGCGTAAAGAGCAGGAAGGCAAGTGCAAAAAGACAGAGTGCCTTGGCCTGCTGTGAAGGTAGCATGTTGTTTTTTAGGGATTTTTGTAAGGTATTCATCTTTAATTCTCCTTTTTATGATAAATTTATTGAGTATTAAGTGGGGTTTCCTCTTGAGTTTCCTCAAGAGGAATATCGGAACTCTCATCTTTTTGCTTAGAACAGCTCTCTTCCTTTGAAGGGAGAAGATTAGAAGACTGAGAGATATTTTTATGGGAAGCTGGTGGACGGGAGAGCAAACGTTTAACGCAACCCTCTCTTCCTGCAATAACAACATGAGGGGTAGACCGCTTCTGGCCTAACGTATCGGTCCATTGATGGTAGGTGAGTTTCCCCTCCACATAGACCGGATCACCGCGCATCAAAACATCTTTAATCCAGCCAATGGTGGAGTCGCGAAAGACCACAATGCTATGCCAATCCGTCGTTGATTGCCATTCGCCCGTTTCATCTTTCCAAGTCTGGGTCGTCGCTAAGGAAAAGGTGGCCATTTTCTTTCCCTCTTGGGTGAGACAAATTTTAGGAGCGCGACCAATGTTTCCTTGTAAAATTACCTTATTCAGCATGATGTATGTTTCCTTTTAATGGATCCTCGGGTCTATCGCCCGAGGACAAGGTTTGAGGAATTGAGGTTTCTAGACGCGTTCTGAGGGTGCGTGCTTTTGGGTAGTCTGTTGCAAAAACCCAAGTCATTTTGAGGCGGAGGTCGTCAATTTTACGGAGAACGTTTGGGTCTTGGCTACCAATCCATACAAGCCGTTCATCCTCACATTCGATAACCCATGCATGAGCTATCTGTTTCAGATCAAACAACGATAAAGGTTTTTCGAGCATCTGCGACTCATTAAGCCACAGCCCTTCAGCCAACCGGCTGCACCACTTTTTCCATACAGGGTCCTTGATGGAGGCCAAAATGGCTTCTTTCTCTCGATCGTTTTCGGGGTTAGCCTGAGCGTCTTGCCTTCGGGTCTCAATGGCGTCAGGGTCATCGAAATTCCCTTCCAAAACCTTGAGCAAATTGGCCTCAACCAAAATCCAATCGAGTGTGGCACGCCATCTCCGGGCTCCTTCTCCCATCAAAAAGGGTGAGGTTTTTACCCGTAAGCAAAACCGCTCCCATAACCGGATGTCATTTTGAAAATGAAAGGCAAACAAGGATTCCAGCTGACCTTTTCGCTCCTCAGTGAGCTGGAGAGCATTTTTGCAGATGTGCTGCTCCCAAAGGGCAACCATTTCTTCTGCAATGGAAAATTCCTCGCGCGCACGCGTTTTCTCTGCGTGCTCTCTGTTTGTATTCTCTGTAGTAGTCTCTGTATAGGTATATGCACGTAAGTTTTTTAACTTGGAGGGTAAGTTTCTTTCCTGGCCTGGTAAGTTTTTTAACTTGGAGGATAAGTTTCTTTCCTCGTCTGGTAAGATTTCTAATTTGGAGGGTAAATTTCTTTCCTCGTCTGGTAAGTTTTTTAACTCGGAAGTTAAATAACTATCTTTCGAAGGGTCACTTGGGGGCACATCAAGAGTGTGGCAAGTTTTTGATCCTTTTTCTTCAGTCTTTGAATCCTGATCGAAGGGTCTCATGTCAAATCCAGAAAGTCTGTAACCTAAAGTTAAAAGCTTGTCGTGAATTTTTCTGAGGTTGATGTGATAGTGAGAGGTCCTGTCCCATCTCTTATCAGGATTCGTCTTTTCCTCAATCCAGCCCCCCTCTACGAGAGCCCTGAGGTATTTTCGCATTGTCGGGCGGGAAACGGTCAGCAGAGTTTCTTCAATAAGTTCATCCGCTGTTTTGTAAATCCAGCCATAACAAGGAATCGTCTTGTCCTCTGGGTTAAAATTCCTTTCTTCTTCTAAAAAAAGATCGAAGTCCTTGATTCGCTGGGCCCAATACAAAAGCTGATTCAGAACAACGGCAACTTGAGAATTCCGGGTTAAAGCCACAAGCTCTTTCCGAATCACAGATACCTGTTGGTCAGTAGAGTGATGAAAGGCCTTTAAAGGCCTGGAGGAAACCTCTTTTTCACAATCTTGTCTAGAACGTTTAATAGCAGAGGCTCTCATGAAAGCCCCCCTTTTAATACTGTCATCGTCTGGGGAAAAGGAGTTATTCCTTTAGAAATTCTTCCTTGCTTGCGGAGTCTAAACTTATTTCCTTTAAGAGATAAAATGCCGTGGAAAAAACCATCAGAATTATCTGAAAGTTTTACCTCTATAAGGTAGGGCCATTCCTTATAGGGCAATAAGCCAAAAGTATTATGGAAACAGGCCTCCGTAGATTGGAGGGTGAAAGGTAAGTATTCAATTTCTTCTTTTTCTCCAAAGTTCGTGAAGCAAATATATAAGTCTTTGTAGAAATTTTCATAAAGACTAGCTGTTTCAAGAATTGGAAGGGAGGTATCCAATTCTCCTAGACAAAGAATTCTTGCCGTCCAGTACTCTTGTCCTTTCGGCTGAAAGGCTGAGAACATCTTTCCGAGGCAAGCTTCATCTGTATCATTGGCTGCAAGTTTAAGAGAAGAAGAGATGTTCTGAGAATAGACGACGGCTCCGCCATAAATGCCACGTTTATCATCTTCAGCAATAAGGAAAGTTGCTTTATCTTGGGTTTCAGGAGAAAGATAGAACTTCTGATATATTTTCAAGAGACCCAAGAAAGAGTCAATAGTGGGTTTATCTTTATTGTGATATTGCGGTTCAATAACTTTAAGCATAAAAAACTCCTCTGCTGTTTGTTTTATTTGAACCCAGCAAAGGACTTCTTCTTAAAGCTTGCTCTTAGCATACCTTAAGAGTAAACTTCCGGACATATAGGCCTTTGCGAGGTCCTGTATATTTTTAATGGGCACCTGTGAATGTCAGCAAAAACGATCACAGGTGCTTTTTTTGTGGATGATTAGGGGACCATCTTAATCTTCTCCTCTTGTACCTTCAGTGAATTGTCATTCTTTGTTTTAAGAGGTTAGGTAATGCCGCGTTGAGATTCATATCGATCAGAGTCAAAACCCCATGAAACATCCCATCTCTTGAGGATTCAGGTTTCACTTTTACAGCATAGTCCCATAAATTATGCATATTGATGCTAAGCATCTCGATGCTACGATATTCAAGTGGCGTCATTGCAACGCATAAAAATGGAGTAGTCTCTTTGATTCCAAAGGCAATAAGATCTGCCATGAGGGCACAATAAACGAGTTTATAAAGCTTTTGAAAGTCACGTCCTGTAATATCTTGATGAATTTGGAGCGAAATCATTCCGGTCCATACTTCCCTCATCCATGGATACAGAGTTCTTATATGCTCTTGAATGCGGGGATGAAGCGTTTTTATGCTTTGGTTAAGGAGAAAGGCTCCCCCTTGGATGCTGTTACTTTTATCGTTTGCAAGAAGTAAAGTGGCTTTGTCCAGCTCCTTAAAAGCCTCATAATGCCTTGGATTTTCTACAAGTTTCTCCAAGAAAGGAATAATACGGTCTTTGTATAAACGTTGTTCTTCTGGTTCTATAAACTCAAACATGATGATGTCTCCTTTTGTGTAACACGCGTATTCACTCGTGTTACTGATTGTTCGTGAATCGAACCCACAAAAGGTTTGAGCAAAAAGGTAGACAGAAAAGTAAAGATTGGTCTAAACTTTTGCTTGAGAAACCTTTTGGGGTTCTTGTCTAAATGGGCACCTGTGACTATCCGCAAAAATCTTCACAGGTGCTTTTTATGTTTGTTTTTTCATCTTATCTTGCCCGTTTTTCTTCTATTTTATCCTTTGTGCCAGAACATGTCGTATCTCGTCGACGTTGTTCTTCTTCAAAAATTTCAATATCTTTCAACTGATAGGAAACGTGTCTTCCAAACTTCATAAAGACCGGTCCCTTTCCGGTCCATCTCCATCTACTTAATGTCGTAAGAGGAACTTTCCAGCGTTCAGACAGCTCCTTTGGCTTAAGATTTATGGCTCCCATAAAATTATCCTTTCTTGCCTTTTGCTTCCTTCTATAGAATCTCCAAAATGAGAGGAAACATTCAACAATTGATTAAATATAAAACCTTCTACTTTAGAATGTCAACAAAAAATATACGCATTTTCAATGCCTTATACTGAGTTGAATGCGCTCCAATGCGTTTGAATGCGTTCAGTTGAGTTCGAATGCGCTTCAATGCGCTGTAAAAAAGATTTCCTATAAGGGGAGAAAAATAATTTAAACTGCTCCTGTTCAGTGATATCCCCATTTGTGTTCTCATGTTTTTCCTCCATTTATTTTTTTAGGTTTTGTTCTGTTGCAAGAAAAAAGCAAAAACTGTACGATTTTTCTTGCCTTTTCTCTATTTATTGTAATATCATGAGTAAAATTGCTCATCAAGCTTTTTTATTCCTTTTTGAGATGAAATTAGGTACCTATCTAAAAGAAAATGAAATTTTGAGGTTTTACATATGGCTACTGCTCTTCAGATGCGTCTTAAACATCTTATGCAAGAGAAAAATTTAAGAACCAGCGATTTGGAAAAACTGGCCGGACTAAAAATGTCTGCGGTTAGAAATATCATGCTTGGAAAAACAAAGCATCCAAAAGCAGAAACCCTTCGGGCTATTGCGGAAGTTTTGGGATGTAGCATTTCCGCTCTTCTGGGCAAAGAAACACAAAATGAAGAAGCCAATGCGTCTCCTAAAGTTGAACATCCTCAACTGTTGTTAGAGGCAGCACAATCTCTTGTCTCTCTTTTAGAACAAGAAGACGCAGATCTCACACTTGATCAAGCTTGCTTGATTATAAAGGAAACATATGCTTATTCTACTCAAAATGAGTCAAAGAAGATTGATCATCAATTTGCAAAGTGGTTATTTTCTAAACAGAAATACTCATAGAATCAGGGAAGAGAAAGACCGTGGGTATCGAGATAGCCTTTAATTTCAAATGTACGGGGATGAGCGATTCCAAAGTTCTCAATGTGGAATGAAAGGTACTTGCCTACCATCATATCATCTCCCAGTTTTGCTCCTAAAATAGCCAGTCGAGTATACAGGCGGCTTAAATCATCTAAAGTCTTTTCTTGTAAAATTCTATCGTAGAGCTTCTCTGCTTTTATATACTCCTCATACGCTTTGGTTAGGTCTCCCTTCGCTTCGAATATTTCTCCTAATATGCAATATCCCATGCCTTTGAGAGAGTCATTTTCAAATCCAGTAGATTTTTCATAAGATTCTAGAGTTTGCTCCACAATATGTTGGGCTTCCCCTAGTTTACCGAAAGAAGCAAGGCATGCCCCTTTTATGAACTTACTTTTAACAAGTACCATACAATCAGGCGTCGCAAAAATTTCAAGGAGATAGGGGTAGTATTCCTCAATAATTTGATATGCTTTTTGAGTTTGTGTTTGATAAAGAAGACAATGTGCCTTAACGAGCATTAAGAGCGGAATAAATTTCTCATCCCCTTTTTCTTTTGAGATAAGCTCGAGGCAATGATCTAAGTCCTTTAGAGTCTGATCATATTGACCATATTTTAAGCGTGTAATAGCAGATACACCTAAGAAAGCAGTTTTTTCAGATTTATTGTTTGATGTTTTCAAAGTTTCTTCAAGACTATCACACAGAGAGATAGCTTCTTTTATTTTTCCAAAATTGCTTAGAGACTCCACATAATTAGTGTTTAAGTGAATGAAATAGCCTTTCTTGGTTTCCTCTTCCTGAATTTTCTTTAAGCACTTCAACCCTTTCTGATAGGTTTGCTGAACTTGTAATAAATCTTCGAATATTTTGTCATTACTAAACGTGCAATAAAACCATAATTGCGTTAGGGGGCTTAAATCTTTATCACTTTCAACTAAGTCTTTAAGATCTTTAATAAATTTACTGGAGAGATCAAAATCACGCTGAAAAAAATGAATAAGGTATAACAGAGCGATTTTAAGCTCCTTTAAATTCTTATTATTGCAATTAAGCATCTTTGCTAAATTGCATAATTTATCTATATGATTATAAAAATATTCTCTGCCTCTAAACTGCTCGAACAGAGTTCCAGGCATGGAGATAAGCTCTTGAAGAATGCATTCCGCAGCTTCTTTTAAGAGGATCTCTTTTAAATCTTTGTCAATTGTTTCTAAGGCGATTAATTGAATGAGTTCATGCTGATTAAAAAACTTAGACTCTTGCTTTTTTTGTTGATTTTTCTCTTCTTCCAAAAGGAAATAATTAAGCAATGTTGAAAGGGCTTCATGAAATTCTAACTTAGAAGCACCGCGCTTCCCACATGCCCAAGCTTCAAGAATCTCAAACGGAATATGATGATGGTGCAGAAGAGAACAAAAACATAAAAGGTCATAGGCCAAAGGAGAGCGATCTTTGATCGATTCCATATTCATTCTTATGGCTGTAGAGATTGTTTTTCTATAGCTCTCCTTGAGCGAATGGCTGGGTTGTTCACCTTTTTCGAATTTTTCTTCAGCATTCCATAGATCCGCATGGCCTTCTTTAAAGAGTTCGAGGTAGGTTTTTACATTGATAGAAGGGTTCATTTTGATGTAGCCGGCCGCTTGGGCCAAGGCTAAGGGGAAATCTCCTAAAGTTTCTGCCAATTCATTAAGAATTTTCGCCGGCTCACCATCAAGAATTTTTGAGAGAAAAGCTATGGATTCTTCTCTCTGGAATTTCTGGATATTGAGTGATGGGTACATTTTATTCATCTTCTTGGAGGTTACAATAACATGTTTGAAAAAGGAATCCGTGTTTTCAAGGGCCACATAAGGCGCAATCGTTGAGATAGCATCGACATTATCAAAGATAATCAGCCAGTTTGAGTTGAAGGAGGCGAGCGTATCTTTAAGCTTTTTTGCAAGACTTAGTGAACTTGCTGGCCGATAATAAGATTTGTTCTCCCTTCGAAAAATCTCAGCCAATAGCTCATCTGCTTGGGTGTCCATATTTTTTTCTGAATCAAACCACCAGATAAGGTCATATTTCTTAAGGCA
>DATKTE010000249.1:0-4904 GCA_035531295.1 Alphaproteobacteria bacterium | reverse complement strand
AAGAAAATGAAACATTATTACGCCATTTTTAGAAAGACTAAGACAGCTATTGAAGTTGAGTTTCCTGATCTCCAAGGTTGTGTGACCTTTGGAAAAGATTGGGAGGAGGCTTTAGAAAATGCTGAAGATGTTCTTGCTGCTTGGTTAGCTCATGCAGAAGATCAATTTATCAAAGAGCCCTCCAAACATCACCAACTTGAACATTTGAAGGGAGAACTTATCCCTGTTCCTGTTAGAGAGGATACACTTGAATCCTATCGTAAATTAAAACGATTTAATGTGATTTTCCCTGCTCAAACACTTAAACGCATTGATAGTTTTCGAAAAAAAGTAGGGCTTAAGCGATCTACCTTTTTACAAAAGGCTGCTGAAGATTATCTTCGAGAACATGGGGATCAACTATAATTTTCCACCCTACTTCTCTCCCATCGTCTTCGTGAGAGAAGAAAGATTATACCTCATCATCTTTAGATAAGTATCCGCTTCAGTTCCTGGGACAGAAAGGGCATCTGAATATAAAACCCCCCCGATGTGGGTTCCCGTTTCTTTTGAAATTTGATCAAGTAACCGGTGGTTTGAAATATTCTCAACGAAGATTGCGTGAATTTTCTCTTGCCGAATTTTGTTGATGAGTATCACGACCGATTTTGCAGAAGGCTCTGACTCTGTACTGATGCCCAATGGAGAATGGAAAGCAATGTTGAAGTCTCGTCCTAAATAACCAAAAGCATCATGATTCGTAATAACTTTTCGGTTTTCCAAAGGTACAGTTTCCAATTTTTTATAGGTTTCATTTTCTAAATCACTCAAAGCTTTCTTATAGGCTTCTCCACGTGCCTTAAAGAATGACGCATCTTCTGGTAAAAGATCAGATAGTCCCTTAACTATATTATCAACGTAAACTTGTGCATTTTTTAGGCTGTGCCAGGCGTGAGGATCAATAGTCGCCTTCCCATTATGCGTGTAAACTAAGGGTTGAATTCCTGATGTCACAACCAGAATACTTCCCTGAAATCCAGAAGCTTCAATCAATCGATCAAGCCACCCTTCAAACCCTAGGCCATTTACGACTACAAGGTTGGCGTGGGCTAGCTCTTTCGCATTTTGGGGGCGAGGCTCAAAGACGTGCGAATCTTGGTTCGGGCCGACGAGGTTTTTAACGTCTACTTTATCCGCACCAATTTCATGCACCATATCTCCCAAAATACTAAAGGTTGCAACAACCAGGGGTTTTGCAAAGGATGGAGTGATGAGAATTAAGAGTATAAGGAAAGTTCGCATTAGGCCATACCTTGTTGTTGTTTCAAAGTTCCAAAGGGTGCAAAGATAAGGGAAATACCATAAATGACACCTGCAATTAAAATAATCGAAGGCCCCGAAGGCCACTCAAGATGGTAGGAAAGAAGAAGTCCAAAATACCCTGAAATGACGGCAAAAAAACTTGAGAGCAAAAATAGCGTCCAGACATGCCGCGCCCAAAGCCGGGACGAAACAGCAGGTAGCATCATCATGCCCAAAGCCATCAGCGTTCCTAAAGCTTGAAAGGCTGCGATAAGGTTTAGGGCCACTAGAATGAGAAATATAAAGTGATAAAGACTTCCCCAGCCCCCGATCACGCGGAGAAAACCTGGATCAAAGCATTCAATCAGAAGGGGGCGGTAAATAAGAGCCAAAACACAAAGAGTGAAGGTCGTAATCCCCGTTACCATGAGAAGTGAGATGCTATCCACTGCAAGGACTGTTCCAAAGAGAATGTGCATCAAATCAACTTGGCTGCCCTGAGTTGAAACAATTAACACGCCTAGTGCGAGCGAAATCAAATAAAATCCAGCAAAACTGGCATCTTCATTAAGGATGGTAAAACGGGAAATAGCGCCCGCAGAAAGAGCTACGAGAAACCCAACCAAAAAACCTCCTAGCCCCATGGCAGGCAACGAAATTCCCCCAAATACAAAGCCAAGGGCAGCCCCTGGAAGAATAGCATGAGCTAAAGCGTCCCCCACCAAACTCATGCGCCTTAACACCAAAAGCACACCTACAGGACCACAGCCAAGCGCAAGAGCCATACACGCCATGAGCGCCCGCCTTAAGAAAACGTAATCTGTGAAGGGAGTGATAAAGAAATCTATCAAGGGGTCACCATCTTTGCTTCCCATTGCCGTGATGCAACAATGGCTTGACGCATGTTTTCTTTGGTTAAAACTTCTTTTGTTGGGCCACTCTTGTAGAAATGACGCGCAAGGAGAAGGGTTTGCGGAAAGTGCTCTTGAACTAAATCTAAATCGTGAAGGACTGCGATGACAAGACGGCCTTCCTTAACCCAAGCATGCAAAAGCTCCATAAGATCTTCCATGGTACGTCCATCAACGCCCGTAAAGGGTTCGTCCAAGAAAATGACCGGAGCATCCTGCAGAATGAGGCGCGCGAAGAGAACGCGCTGAAATTGCCCGCCCGAAAGGGCTTGAAGAGGTGTTTTTGCAAATGAAGATAGCCCGACTTGGTCGAGGGCAACTTGCATTTGCTCGCGTTTTTCCTTGGTATACCTCCTAAAAATGCCGACCTCGCGGAAAAGACCCATAGCAATCGTATCCCCTACGGTAAGGGGGAATCTGCGATCCAAGTGATTTTGCTGAGCAAGATAGGCTACATCACAGGGGCAGAATCCATGAAAGTTAATTTTTCCTTGAGATGGCTTTTGAAGACCCAGAAGTGTTTTTAAAAGTGTGCTTTTCCCTCCACCATTTGGTCCTGCAATGGCCCAGAGAGAAGGCGCTTCCAAATGACAAGAAAGTCCAGAGAGGATTGTGTTCCGAGAATAAGCAACGACAAGATTTTGAATATCGACAGCTATGGGGCCTTGGGGTATACAGTGAATCGCCCTATGACTATCTTTAAAGGGTCTCCAAAAGGGTGTGGGGCGATGATCCATGAATTTATAGGGCCCAGTAAACGCCCGCCCACAAGCCTGCTAAAACAGTTAATGCCATGGTTAGTCGATAAAAAATGCCTCGCAGAAGGGGATTTTTACAGGCATACATTTGTTCACCATATTGTATTTAAGAATCATTCCTAAAAAGAACTCGCAGCTATAATGTGATTATAGAAACCCAAAAGTCAATGAAAATGTGAGGAATAAATCTAATTCTCCGACAGTTCTATTTGTTCCATAGTCCAATCTGCAACAGACTCAATTTCCTTTATGAAGGAGTCTCTAAAAGTTTACCTGACTCCACAAAGCCCCAAGTGTAAGCCCATGGAGTTTCGCTAATTTGTTTCTTCGCTTTCTTTCCTTTTAAAAACCGTTTCTATCCGGATGTGCTTTTTAGGTCCTTTAATGTCGTAGGCAAGACTAAATGAATTCTCATTCAGGAAAGTATAGGTCGCTCTGTAAAGATCATCTCTACAAGGATGGGTCGCTGTTGCCACATTGGAGGAGGAAAAAGTGAGAGCATGGAAAAAGCCTTGTTTTTTTTGCTGCGAGGCAAAGTGAACTTCAATGATGCCCTTGTTGAGAGAATAAATATATTCCCTATAGAAGTTAAGATTTTCTCCCTGGGTTGTGACAAAAACACCTGTTTCCTGATAGGCCAATGTGGGTAAGTCGCCAGATAATGGTAGAAAAGAGGCCGATCCCAACATATAGCCAAAACCATTCGTTGAACGATCAATCGTCCAGTTACCTTTTAGGAAAAGAAAGTGATCCTCAGATATGCTCATAATGCACCAAAAAACATATAATAAAGACTTTTTCAACCTTTCCCTAGAAGAATATTAACCCTCTTTGCGTATACTGAAATTGAATAAAGAGATGAAGCGTAGAGAGAGGGCAAGAAATGTCGAAAGTTATTGACCTGGATTTTTTTCGGAAGTATCGAATTATTTTGCCTTTGCGACCAAGTCCATTGTCCAAACATAAATCCTATATTTCGAGTCGCGCGTCTGTAAAACAGCTTAGACGCCGGCGGAAAAGTAATACAAAACCCAAACTTCCGAAGGAAGAGTGAGTTTTATTTGATTTACCTTCTTCAAAATGAGAATCATAAAGTTAAATCCTGAAAAATAGTCTTCTTTTTGAAAAAATTTCAACATTTAAAGTAAAATGATAATATGAAGATATAATATATTTACATTTGTTATTATTTTTAATAAAAGTTTATTTTTTTAAAAAGAGATAGTTATGATGAAAAATTGCGTTAGTTTGGCAGCCTTCTTAAGCGTAGGAATAGTCTTAGGAGCCCCTCTTTGGGCTATGGAAGATGATGGTTCTGAAAATACTTATAAAAAGGGAATAACAAGAAAAACTCCTGACTCTCTACCTGAAGACAAGAAAGATTTGATGCAAGCTAGAAAATTGTTGGGAGAAACTGTCCTCGGCGTTAGGTATTATGAGGGCGAGGGGGTTGAAGTGGATTATGCAAAAGCGATCTCCTGGCATCGAAAAGCTGCTGCCCAACGCCATGCAAATGCTCAAATATGGATTGATGAGATTATGAAACAAAGAGATTAAGTCAGAACTAGAGCTAACTTTTTTCTCGAAAAGCCCCTGAAAAGGGGCTTCTTCCTAAACAAAACTATAAATTCAATAAATTCTATCAATAAATTGCAGTGTTCTAAGGGGTTTCCCTTAAATCAAGGCAGTTTTTTGTGCTGATTAAAGTCCTGACACTAAAAATTATGATTCGGGTAAATGTGATGGAATTATAGAAAAAGCATAGGTGGAAAAAGGCGCCGGAGTCTACTTATACCATTTAGGAAAAATAAATTGACTAACCCCCGATGCGTCATCCCGGAATTTAAAAACCCTTCGCGACCCCTTTTAGGGGAAGCGTTAGGGTTTTTTAATATCCGGGACCCAGAAAATGCTTTGAATCACATAAAATCCTGGGTCCCGGATATTAAGAAAA
>DATKTE010000248.1:0-7944 GCA_035531295.1 Alphaproteobacteria bacterium | reverse complement strand
AACTTTATTAATTTGGCTGCTTGCAAGATGCTGGGTTGGAGCGAAGATGAAGTGCTCGGCAAAAACTCTCATGATATCTTTCACCATTCGCATGAGGATGGGAGTCCTTCTGCCATCGCAGACTGCGAGCAGCTAAACGTGGCCAAGACTAAAAAATTATACACGAGTGATGATGATTGTTATTGGCGTAAAGACGGAACAAAATTTCCTATTAGTATTGTTGCTACGCCGATAAAGTTACAAGATAACACAACAGGCGTTGCCATTGCATTTCGCGATACCACAAAAATTAGACAAGAACGTGACTGGCTGCGACTTATGCAGGCCGCCATTGAACACAGCCCTACATCGGTCATGATTACGGACAACAAAGCAAATATTATTTATAGTAACCCACAAGTAACCAAGACAACGGGTTATACTAAAGAGGAATTGCTTGGACGTTGCACTAACATTTTTCAATCAGGCAAAGCCTCTGCTAAGGACTATGAACATCTGTGGAAAAAGCTTTTGGCTGGAGAGATCTGGAGAGGAGAATTATTAGATCGCCGCAAGGATGGGAGCCTTTTTTGGGAAGCTTTATCAGTTGCACCGGTCGCTGACAATCATGGAGTGGTCAAATATTTTGTCAGTGTCTCTGAAGATGTCACTGACAAAAGAAAAATGCAGTCTCTCCTGCATGAGATGTCTTTTCATGACGCCTTGACCGGGATAGCCAATCGCCGCCGATTCGATGAATATTTTGATCTAGAATGGCGCAGATCAAAACGCACATCAAAATCACTTTCCCTTATTATGGCGGATCTCGATTTCTTTAAACAATATAATGACCGATTTGGACACCAGGCAGGTGATGAATGCCTCAAACGCGTTGCTAAAGCACTGGAGAGCAGAATTGTCCGTGCTGGAGACTTGCTCGCAAGATATGGCGGAGAAGAATTCGTTTTTATCCTGCCACAGACCGACCTCGCTGGTGCAAAACTTTTGGCAAACGAAATGCGAAAATCAGTCCTAGCACTAAAAATCCCACATCCAGACTCCAGCATTTTGAAGTATGTCACAATTAGCTTAGGGATCGCCACAACTGACCACATGAGTGATGGTTCTAGCAACATTTTACTGCATACTGCCGATCAAGCACTTTATCGGGCCAAGTCGCTTGGGCGTAATCGCGTGGAGGCTGCTATCAAAGAGGTCTAAACTCCATACGGTTCCATTGCTCAGCATAACTTAAATTACTTATCAATTACAACCGGCTAAAGCCGGAGGTTTGAATTAACATTGCTGATACGGTAGGATGCGGAGGGATTATTACGGAATATAGTGGCAACCGTGTTTCTCGGAATACAGCCTACCTTTTTATCACCATAGGTTCTACGTTACTCATTTGGTTTGCGAACGTTTTTGAAATTATCACGTTTGCCTCTCGTACTTTTGCCCTTTACTACTTTACCCAATGTTTGCAAGCTCGCTACGTGAATCACGCTTATAAGATGAAGGGAACTCTTTGGTCTCTCTATTTTATAGCAGTGGGGGTTCTCAT
Organism: Alphaproteobacteria bacterium; assembly: GCA_035531295.1. Taxonomy (GTDB): domain Bacteria; phylum Pseudomonadota; class Alphaproteobacteria; order UBA9655; family UBA9655; genus UBA9655. The sequence goes on along the minus strand of DATKTE010000248.1, from coordinate 6,401 downwards.
GTTTTTAATCTGTATCTTTGGTATTCCATCCGGATGATTGTATTGAAATCATCATCCAGCTCTCCTTTCTATACGTGCGAGATATTCTTCCTGCTCCGGCAACCGCAAATCAAGTCGCCGGACGAGACTCACTTTCATCCCATCATTGATCAGGAACCATAGGAGCGCATATCCCCACACAGCCAGTGCATACATCCAACCAATGGGTTCCATGAACCAGCCATACACGGCTGCCAAGGTGCCAAATACTTGAGTAAGTTCTACGGTCATAAAAAGTTTCAATGATGGCCAGGGGTGTTTCCAGAACCAGCCATAGCTACGAGTGATATAAAGGGTAAGATGCCCTGCCACTAAAAGTTTGAGGAAGATCAGTGTTTGTATCATGGGACGCGACAAATGCAGTACATACTCAATATACCAAAACAGTAAAAATGTGCTGATGACTCCGATGACTCCCAACGCTGTTGCCACGGTTAAGACACGATGCATGTTCCAGCGTACGGGTTTTTCCGCGACCTCTGCATTATCAAAAGCAATCATCATGATGGGGAAATCATTAAGCAGCGCCAAAAGCACGATCATGATCGCCGTCACTGGATAAAAATCGAATATAAGAATGGACAACGTCATGAACAACAAAACACGTATGGTTTCAGCGATGCGAAAAGTTGCATAGCTAAGCATGCGGTGGAAAATCCGCCGTGCTTCGGCAATACCGGCTATGATAACGGAAATACCAGCTTCTGTAAGGACAAGGTCAGCTGCAGCTCTTGCTGCATCCATAGCACCGGAAACAGCAATACCCACATCAGCTTGTTTGAGCGCGGGCGCATCATTGACACCGTCGCCAGTCATACCGACAATGTGACCTTGTTCTTGCAAGCGACTGACAATTTTATATTTATGTTCGGGAAAGACTTCGGCAATGCCGTCAGCATGCTCCAACGCATCATCGAGGGCGTGTTTTCCTATTTTGTCCCCAAATAGCGCCGATGCTGACACAATGTTTTGGCCCAAATGTAATTTAGCTGCAATCTGGCGAGCGATGGCTCCATGGTCACCGGTAAGCATCTTAATAGCAACGCCCATACCCTTGGCTTCATCTAGCGTATGAGCCGCATCCTGGCGCGGCGGATCAAACAACGGTATTAATCCACGGAAATTCCACTTATCGCCATCTTTACGTGCCACGCCGATAGTACGGTACCCCTCCGCAGCGAAAGCGTTCACTTTGGCAGCCACCTTCTGGCCACAATTGCACAATTTTGCAATGATTTGTGGTGCCCCCTTAGCAAGGTAAAATGTTTTTCCATCCTTACGTATTTCTGCCAGTGTATGCTTTTTTACCGGATCGAAAGACTCTAACCGGATAATTTTATAACCTTCAGGTAATTTCCCTGCCGATTCGATGATAGCATGGTCAATCGTATCGGCACTTTCTTGACTGCTGGAAAGAGCGCCTTCGAAAAGCAGTTCAGCCTTGTCCACACCTGTTGCACACCAAGGCAAGCCAACGGTCAGTTTATTTTGTGTCAACGTACCCGTCTTGTCGGCACAAAGTACATCCATTCCTGCCAACTCCTCGATGGAAACTAATCGCGACACGATAGCCTTCATCTTCGCCAGCTTCTCGGCACCGACTGCCATCGTAACTGACAGAACGGCAGGTAGGGCTACAGGAATAGCAGCAACGGTCAGGATCAACGAAAATTGAAGCGTTTCTAAGAACGGCGTATGCCTAAACAGTGCAGCCATTAGGATCAATGCAACCAAGCCAATGGTTACAAAAATCAGAAAGTTGCCGATCTTAAGAACGGCACGTTGAAAGTGGGACACCACACCCGCCGTCTCCACCAACTTTGCCGTTGTCCCGAAATAAGTATTGCCGCCGGTTGCGGTAACAATGCCCTGCATTTGCCCTAGTCGTACGATGGAGCCGGAATAGGCAGTATCGCCGATTTTTTTATCTACAGGTAGAGATTCACCAGTCAACTGGGATTGATCAACACTTAAGTAATCCCCTGATTTTAGTGTCATGTCGGCAGGAATGATATTACCTAAGCGAAGAAAGACCACATCGCCTGGCACCAATTCTCGAGCTGGAATATCCTTCCATTTTCCACCACGCAGAACGCGTGCTATTAGTGCCAATTTTTCCTTAAGGAGTTCAATTGCATTATCCGCTTTATGCTCTTCCCAGAAACCCACGCCTGCGTTGACCAGCAGTAAGGTTGCAATAATAGCTAGATCCCACCAGTGTTGCATGATTCCAGACAACACTGCCGCAGCTTCAATCATCCAGGGGATCGGTCCCCAGAAATAGGCCAACAGTTTTAGAAATGGATTCTGCCGTTTTTCCGGTAGAGCATTTTCGCCATATATCTTAAGGCGTGATGCGGCCTCAATGTCAGTCAGGCCTGTAGAGAGGTCTGTCTTTTTGTCACCGGGCATAGGCACCTCTTCTTTTTTGCTTATGGTATTAAAATTTGTTTAATTTATCATTAAAACTCACTCATTTTGTCGGACTAAGTATTGAGAAGAAAAGATAGGTTAGAAGTGGAAACTCATACAATTTTAATAAAAATTTAATCTAATACCTGTTTAATGATCCTAAAAAGATCTGAAACGCATAATTGACAAGCTGCATTTAATTTCTGAATCAGAAATTTGCATAAGGGAGGGAACAATGCTGTTGAACTTCTTTTTAAAGGGGTTTATTAAAGTTGGAACTTTGAATCTCATCGATTGTCATGGGAAAAGCTACCTTTTCTCTGCAACTCCATCTCCTAAAATCACTGTGCGCCTTCATTCAAAGTCCATCGAGCGAAGACTTATTTATTCTCCATCGCTTGCCTTAGGAGAAGGGTATATGGATGGAGAGCTGACTGTTGAAAAAGGAGATATATATGATCTCCTTAATTTTTGCGCCCTTAACCTTCAGAATCGTTGTCTTTCTCTTTTCCAGAAAATGACTGAAGGTTTAGACTTTTTACGCCATTTCTTTCATAAAAAAAAACCCATCCATAAGTCTCGCAGCAATGTTGCCCATCATTACGACCTTTCTGAGGATTTGTATCGGCTCTCTCTCGATAGGGATATGCAATATTCTTGTGCATATTTTAAAAGCCTTAAAGATAATCTTGAAACGGCACAAAATAATAAAAAGCACCATTTGGCTGCAAAGCTTTTACTGAAGCCGGGGCAGAAAGTCCTAGATATTGGAAGTGGGTGGGGAGGTCTTGCCATTTTCTTGGCTCGTGAAGCAGGTGTTGATGTAACTGGCCTCACCTTATCCGAAGAGCAACATCGCGTCGCAACGGAGCGGGTAAAGGAAGCAGGTCTCCAGAATAGAGTGCGTTTTCACCTTCGAGATTATCGCCAAGAAACAGGAAAATATGACCGTATTGTCTCAGTTGGAATGTTTGAGCATGTTGGTGTTAAACACTACAATGAATTCTTCACTCAAATTTCATCCCTTTTAACAGAAGACGGCGTGGCCCTTCTCCATTCTATTGGGTGTTCAACGGGACCCAGTAGGCCTAATTCTTGGCTTAATAAATATATTTTTCCAGGAGGATATTGCCCTGCACTTTCTGAAACCTTGAGTTCCCTTGAACCTGAGAATCTATCTGTCACGGATATTGAAGTCCTCCATCATCATTATGCTGAAACTCTTCGCCATTGGCGAACACGGTTTTTAGGCAATCAAGACAAAGTCAAGAAGCAATGGGGGACGCGTTTTTTCCGCTTGTGGGACTTTTATCTCGCATCTTGCGAAGTTGCTTTTCGGAAGAGAGGTCATATGGTCTTCCAAATACAAATAATGAAAAACACCGGGCTTGCCCCTCTCACCCGAGATTATATTGCAATAGAGGAAGAAAGAAAACTAATTCAGAAAAAGAAAGTAAAACTTTCGTTAATAAGGCTCAAAAATGAAAAATCTACAGGGAACTAAAGAATTAGTAATAGGTATTGCTAACGAGGATTCTATCGCTTGGGGATGTGATAAAGCACTCCACAAAGCTTCTTCTTCCGAAATAAAAGAGGATCCATTATGGAAACCCGATCCTTTGGAAATACAGAAGGCAAATCTTACTCATTTTATAGCCTACGTAAATCACCATTATCAAACCACACTTTCAACTTTTGATGATCTGCATGCGTGGTCGGTGACATATATTCAGGAATTTTGGTGCTCCGTGTGGGATTTTTGTGGGCTGATTTCCTCTCAAGAAGGGCAGAAAAGAGTTCAATGTTCTCATGGCATTTTTAAACCTCAATTTTTCTCAGATGCTAAACTCAATTATGCGCAAAATTTATTACGTCCTCGCCCTTCTGGAATGCCAACTCTTCTCTTTTGGGGAGAAGATAAGGTCAAACGAACCTTAACCTATGGAGAGCTATATAAAGAAGTCAGCCGTCTTACAGCTTATTTAAAGTCTCTTGGTGTTCAAAAAGGAGACTGTGTGGCTGGATATGTTCCCAACACACCTGAGGCTGTGATTGCTATGCTTGCTGCAACCTCACTCGGTGCCATATGGTCATCTTGTTCTCCTGACTTTGGTGTCAGTGGAGTGTTAGACCGTTTTGGTCAAATTACTCCAAAAATTCTCTTTATGGCCGATGGGTATTATTATAATTGTAAGCGGTTTGATTGTCTGGAAAAGGTCGATGAACTCTACGAAGGCCTCCCCAGCCTTAAGAAAATCATTGTCTTCCCTTATGGAGATAGACCTCTTTCTCTTCCTTCTCTTCCATTTCTTATCGATTGGGCAAAAGCACTTGAGCCCTTTAGGAGCGTTCAAGAAATTGATTTTGTTCAGGTTCCCTTCAACCATCCGGCTTTTATTCTCTACTCTTCAGGCACCACAGGTATTCCCAAGTGTATCGTCCATGGTGTTGGGGGAACGCTTTTACAGCATTTTAAAGAACATCAACTTCATTGCGATATAAAGCCAGGAGATCGCGTTTTTTACTTTACCACCTGCGGATGGATGATGTGGAATTGGCAAGTCTCTGCCCTTGCCTCAGGTGCTACACTTTTACTTTATGATGGTTCCCCTGCAGGACCTATTTTGTGGCAGTATGCTGAAGCAGAGAAAATGACTTTTATGGGGATATCTGCCAAATACATTGACTGCTTACGTAAGGCTGAAATTTATCCTAAAGATAAATATGATCTTTCGAATTTACGTATGATAGGCTCGACAGGTTCCCCCCTGGTGCCAGAGAGCTTTGACTTTGTCTACGAACATATTTCTTCTAATATTTGCTTGGCTTCCATTTCTGGGGGGACAGATATTATATCCTGCTTTGCTTTAGGCAACCCCCTTGGCCCTGTATGGCGTGGAGAACTTCAAGCCCCCGGTCTTGGCATGGATGTGCAGGTCTTTGATGAAACAGGACACACCATCCTAAGCCAAAAGGGAGAATTTGTCTGTACGACCCCTTTTCCATCCATGCCCCTCTTTTTTTGGGAAGATGTGGATGATCAAAAATACCATGCAGCCTATTTCGAAAAATTTCCAAATGTATGGTGTCATGGCGATTATGCCGAACACACAACTCATGGAGGATTCATCATTTATGGACGCTCTGATACAGTTTTGAACCCGGGGGGAGTTCGTATTGGCACAGCTGAAATTTATCGGCAAGTCGAACAAATTCCTGAAGTTTTGGAAAGCCTTGTGGTAGGCCAGGATTGGCAAAGTGATGTTCGAGTGATTTTATTCCTTAAACTTAAAGAAGGTCTCACTTTATCAACAGATCTCATTGAGATCATAAGGAAACAGATACGACTGAATACAACTCCCCGTCATATACCAGCCAAAGTGATTCAAGTCAAAGACATCCCTCGCACAAAAAGTGGAAAAATTGTGGAACTTGCCGTTCGTGAAGTTATTCATCAGCGCCCAATGAAAAACATCGAAGCTCTCGCCAATCCTGAAACCCTCAAGCTCTATAAAAATCTCAAGGAACTTCAGGAAGGGTGAGTACTACCAGGAATACCGCATTAGAAAGCGAGAATTGCTCTAACGTATCATAGGCAGTCTTTTAAGCTTATCGGCTATTTCCTTATTTTTAGCTAAAGTGCTTCCATGATGCGCTCGAGCCTTTGTCGGGCTTCCTCAGCAATTGGGCCAACCTCTGGTTTATCCACAAGTCGTAACATTGCCTCTGGATCCATGAACTCAACATGAACATTATCTTTATCATCTTGACGTATAACCACATTACAGGGAAGTAAAAGACCAATGGATGGATCGGCCTCTAAGGCGCGGTGAGCAAGCTGTGGATTACAGGCCCCTAAGATAAGATAGGGTGGCATCTCCTGGTTGAGTTTTCTTTTCAAGGTCGCGGCCACATCTATTTCCGTGAGTATGCCAAACCCCTCTTTCTCA
>DATKTE010000247.1:0-3926 GCA_035531295.1 Alphaproteobacteria bacterium | reverse complement strand
TTGCGCTAAAACCAAGGTAGTGATCTAAGCCTGTGCAAATTAAGTTACTACCCCTCCCATTCCCATGAGGTTTAAAGTAAGGATAAAGAGGAATATTGGTCACGTAAGTTATTGATCCAGGTATCGCCTTACCTTCTAAATTCGTTAAAAACTGTAGGGGTAATTCGTGAAAGAATTGTTCAACGTCCCAGTCTTCCCTGGTCTCTAATAGCCTGTAAAAAGCTGTGGTATAACGGTTAAAATAATCTTGCCCAAGAATCTCTCTTAAACAAAATATTTTAGCGGTCGTAAGAGCTATTGTACATTCCAAAGAAGCAGGCTTTGTAATTAAGTCTTCTAGGGCTTCAATGAGTTTATCGGGAGATGTTTTTAGGATGAGGGTTGGAATACGCGTTTCCTGTTTTTCACCATCTATTAGGGACAATCCCACTATCCATTTTGGTTCCCACATTGTCGATTCAGTCTGCATTTGGGAATGTGGATCGACATAATGCCAATTCGTGTTAATTTTCTCGTAAACCTTTGTCGCTGTTGAAACAACAACATCATTGATTTTCTTCTGGGTTTGAATTGGAGATTGGCTTGAGACGGAACGTGGTTTCTCTGCTTCTGAAAAATCAGATTCCTGCATTGCTAGAACAGGAGATGAGGAACCAGCACACAAGGAAACAAGAGAAGTTACCAAAAACAACTCTTTCAACGAAAGTTTTACCATAACAAACACCTCGAAATAAAAAAATTAATAGAATTACTATTCAATAAATAGTAATTTTATTCAATTTTGCAAGATAAATATTAGAAATCTTTTTAAGACTCGAAGTAATGAATCGAAAAAATACCCGATCTCGTCGAACCTTCTATACCGCTCGCCGCGATAACAAAGCCGTTGAAAGCGTCCCTTCATCTAAGTAATCCAACTCGCCCCCCACAGGAACACCACGGGCAAGGCTGGAGATATGGGTAATACCCAACTCCTTAAGTCGTTCCGTAAGATAATGACTGGTTGTTTGGCCTTCAACGGTTGCATTCAGCGCCAAGATAATTTCTCGCACCTCTCCTCTTTGGCAGCGCTGGAGAAGGGAAGACAGGCGAAGGTCTTCTGGCCCAACGCCATCAAGGGCTGAGAGGACTCCTCCCAACACATGGTACTGACCTTTAAATGAAGCCGTGCGCTCAAGAGCCCACAAGTCGGCAACGCTTTCGACCACACAAATGACGGAAGCATCGCGGCGGGTATCTTGACAAAGGGCGCAGGGGTCTTGGGAATCAAGGTTTCCACAAACGGTACAATCTTTTACCTTTATCTCAACGATTTTTAAGGATTCAGCGAGAGCGGGTAAGGTGGTGGTGCGATTTTGGAGCAGATGCAGGGCAATACGCTTGCCCGAACGTGGCCCGAGGCCTGGGAGCTTTGAAAACAATTGGATCAGCGTTTTGAGTTCATCAGAGATCATAGGGGGAGTCCATAAAATAACCGTCATTGCCGCAAAAGCGCACTAGTGTCCGGGTAAAATAAGAAACTATAAAAGGTCTGGATTGCTTTGTCGCTACGCTCCTCGCAATGACGAACCGGTGGCACATATATTGCTACCCCTCAGCCGTCATTGCGAAACCCACGTAAGTGGGTTGAAGCAATCCAGATATTTTTTAAAAGAATTTGAAAAATTCTACTTTTCAAGTTCATAATTAACTTAGCTTTCTCTAATGCAATCAATTCTTTTACTTTTTAAAGTACTCCCCACTTTTCACGGACACTAGTGCGCTTTCGCGGGGATTGACGCAAAGGGTTAAAATGGTAGCTTCATACCCCCAGGGAGTTTCAGGCCACCGGTCACTGTACCCATCTCTTGAGCGGCCAGCTCTTCCGCTTTTGCTTGAACATCACGAAGGGCAGCAACAATAAGATCTTCCAAAACATCTACTTCTTGAGGATCCAAAAGGGTAGGATCGATTTTAATGCCTTTAATCGCCCCTTTCCCATCAGCCGTTGCTTTCACAAGACCGCTTCCTGATGTTCCTTCAACCTCAAGAGTGGCCAGCTTTTCTTGAACTTCTGCCATTTTGTCTTGCATTTTTTTGGCTTGTTTCATCATTTCGCCGATATTACCAAACATTGTTTCTCTCTTTCCTTATCTATCTTCAATTTCAACGAGGGTTGTTCCCGGAAAAGCTTCCATTACTGTTTTCACAAGTGGATCTTGCAAAATAGCCAGTCTGCGCTCTTCCTGGGCTTTTTGTTCTTTTTCACGAAGAGTAGGGTGACCGATTTCTTGAGAAATTGCAATCGTCCACACCTCATCTTTAATTTTTTTCAGAAGGTCCTGCAATTGCTGAGGCAGGTTTTTGGGGGCTTTTTCAGTAAGCCTAAGCGTCAAAGTGGGAGGAGCAAATTCAACAAGATGGACATCATACAAAAGGTTGCCATGTAAAAGTCCTTCCCGCTGCTGAGCCACCCATTCGACAAGCTCTTCAAAGGATGGGAAGGAAGAAGGGGCTTCAGCTTTGACCTCTCTCAGGACTTTTTTTTTAAGAGGGGCTCGTCCCCACCCTCGTTCAAAAGCGCATGAAGGGAAGGAAGAGGAGCAAGGTGGGTTAAACGAATCACAATCACTTCCAAGGCTTTTTGAGGGGATGGGGCCCTTTTCACTTCTTCAAACCCTTTGAGAAGGATTTGCCAGACACGTGTGAGGGTTGGGATCGAAAGAGTTTCCGCAAGCTCCTCACCCCTTTGCCTTTTTTCAGCGGTTAAGGTGATGTCTTGAGCAAGTGATGGACTCATCTTTAAACACTGCAGCCAATGGGTCAGATCCAAAAGATCTTCAAGAATACGGAGTGGATCAGCCCCCTCTTGATAGAAATAACGCAGTTTTTCAAGAGACGGGAGCGTTTCCCCTTCCATTAAGGCCTGAAAGAACTCAAAGAGAAGTCCTTGATCAGAAAGGCCCAACATTTGCCGCACCTGAGCAGCTGTGACTTGGGATGTGCCGTAGGTCATGGCTTGATCAAGCAAAGAGAGACCATCCCTGACGGATCCTTCAGCCGCTTTTGCAATCAGCCCTAGAGCTTCTTCCTCGCACGCAACAGCTTCTTGTTCACACAATGTCTTGAAATAGGCAACCAACGTGGGAGTTTCGATACGCTTAAGATCAAAGCGCACGCACCGAGATAAAATCGTTGCGGGGACTTTATGAATTTCTGTGGTGGCAAAGATAAATTTCACATGCGGTGGGGGTTCTTCGAGCGTTTTTAAAAGCGCATTGAAGGCACTTTTTGAGAGCATATGGACTTCATCAATGATGTAAATCTTATAGCGGGAGGAAACAGCCTTATAGCGAGCCGCTTCAATAATTTCGCGGATATCATCCACGCTTGTGCGACTGGCGGCGTCAATTTCAATGACATCCATGGACCTGTCTTGCGCAATAGCCGCACACGATGAACATGTCCCGCAAGGCTCAGGCGTCGGCCCTTTTTCGCAATTAAGAGCCCGGGCAATGATACGAGCGGTCGTTGTTTTCCCTGTTCCTCGAATACCCGTTAGGATAAAGGCATGGCCCAATCGGCCGCCTTCAATGCCCCGTTTTAAGGTTTCAACAAGGAAATCTTGGCCAATAATCTGACTGAGTTTGATGGGGCGATATTTACGCGCTAAAACACGGTAGCCCTCAAGTAAAGGGGCGGGTTGATCTTCAGAAACAAGTTTTAGGGCAGCAGTCACACGTATTCATCCTTTTTGAGTGAGGGACTGGCATTTACGTGACCCACAGGGATCTTACGACGGCTGCTTCCTTCCGGACCTGACCGGGTTTGCAAGGCCTATGTCCACAAACCAGCCCCTCCCCTTCCTTATAGCAAACAAAGAGGGGGGGAGGGCAAGAAGAATGTGAAGTGGTTTTGGGAAAGGGCATTTATTAAACCTGATCTCA
>DATKTE010000246.1:0-3702 GCA_035531295.1 Alphaproteobacteria bacterium | reverse complement strand
AATTCCCCGCTTTCTAAGAACCGGAGAAGCTTTACTTGAATAGATAAGGGCATTTCGCCTATTTCATCGAGAAAGAGGGTACCATTATCAGCCATTTCGACTAAACCGATTTTTTGAGTCCCAGCTCCAGTAAAGGCTCCTTTTTCATGGCCAAAAAGCTCACTCTCTATCAAAGCCTCTGGAATTGCGCCTGCGTTTACCGGAACGCAGGCGCAGTTAACACGTGAGCCACAGAGATGGATCGCTTGAGCAATCAACTCCTTACCCACGCCGCTTTCCCCTTGGATGAGGACCGATGTATCAGTTTGAGCAACCTTGCGGGTCATCGCCAGGAGCGCCCCCATCGGTGCGCTTTCGGCGATAATTTTCAGTTCTGGAGTTTGGAGGTTCACTACCTGCCTAAGCCCCGTATTTTCTAGCAATAACTTTCGTTTTTCAAGGGCTTTTTGCAACGTGATTTCGAGCTCAGACAAGTTACAAGGTTTGGTCAGGTAATCATAAGCCCCGAGTTTCATCGCTTCAATGGCTGACTCAATCGTACCATTGCCAGTTAACATGACGACTTGAAGATTGGGCTGTAATTGTTTTATCTTTGGTAAAAGGATAAGGCCGTCACCGTCCGGTAGCTTGATATCCAACAGGACAGCATCGAGTAAAGTATCTTTAAGAAGGGATAAACCCTCTTCAGCTGTGCCGGCTTCCAGTATTTCATAGTCTTTACGCTTTAAACGCTGGGCAATAATCGAGCGTAAAGCTTCCTCATCGTCTAAGATTAGAATCTTTGGACAGTGCTTCATCTGCTTTAATCTCCTGCTTTATGGAAAGGCAAGGTTATTTTCACAAGTGTTCCTTGACCTTCCGTACTTTCTAAGGCCATCTCGCCTTGCATCTTCAGAACAATTCCGTAACTTACATATAACCCCAAACCTGTTCCTTGCCCTACGGACTTCGTTGTGAAAAACGGGTCAAAAGCCTTCTTCAGATTGATTTGCGGAATTCCTTCCCCATAATCCTTGACGATAAAATGAATTTTTTCACCCTCGCGGTATCCCTTAACTTCGATCTCTCCTCCTTCAACGGAGGCATCCAAAGCATTGGTGATCAGATTGAGAACCACTTGCTGCCACTCATTTTCATTACCCAGGGCATAGAGACTATTTTCCAGTTGGAGTTTAATTTTAAGATGCTTTTGTTTTGCCTTGTGCTCTAAAAGTCCCAGTGTCTGCACGCTTGCAACACCGATATCGATGAGGTAGCTTCCATTAATGCGTTTATGGGCAAAACCAAGTAAACGATCCGTAATCTGCTTACAGCGGACGATTTGCTCTAAGACGATCTTTAAGCCAGTCTTGATTTCCCCTCGAGTCGGCCCCGGTTCTTCCTCATTCATGCGGTCCAGTAAGTCTTCACTATGAGCAGCAACGATAGCTATGGGGTTGTTAATTTCATGAGCCACTCCCGAAGCCAAAAGTCCGATGGCCGCCATTTTATCGGTCTCAATCATGCGAGCTTCCATTTCCACTTCTTGGGTAACATCGTCAAGTAATAAAAGGTAAGCCGCATTCTCTGGATTATCTGGTAACAACTCATAATACATCTGACGAAAATGTCGCCGTTGCTCGTTCACAAAAACAGAAATATTACGGCCATTTTCGAGGAAAACGCCCTCCAGAGCTTCTCCGTTAACAACTTGATCACACGGGAGATTTACTAAATGATGTCCAAACCATTCAGCAAACTTCGTATTCCACCAAATAATTTTTTTATCAGGATTTAAAAGAACCATCCCTGCGCCAACTCCGTCAACAACGGTCGTCAACAGCTCCTTTTCATCTTTTAGGTTTTCATTTTTTTGATCCAATGAATTTAACAATTGATTAAAAGATTTGACTAACCTCCCGATTTCATCCCAACTCTCGATTGGAATATGGGATTCCAAGTCTCCCGTCGCTATGATTTGCCTGACCTGACCTTCAAGATTTTCGATCGGATGAACCACTTGTAACCCAAAGGCAATACTTAAAATCATGACTAGGGTCATGATTAAGATGGCAATCACGATGAGCCGCATAGCAAATTCAAAGATTGGTTTATTCGCTTCTCGGGTCGGCTGTTCGATAACTACTGCCCAATTTGGGGTGCCCACGGAAGCAAACGCCCCGATAACGGTCACGCCGTCTAGATTTTTATACTCACTTCCCGGGGAAAAAGCCTCCCCCTCCATAAAACTTTGAACTGCAGGGTTTTCACGAATCTCCTCGTGATGCAAAACAAGATTGGAGTCAGTATTCCCAATTAACCTCCCGGTTTGGTCGACTAAAAATACGTATTCTCCCTCACCCAACCGTATTTTAGCATATCGGCTGATGATGCCCTTTAAGTCAACTTTAGCTTGCAGATATCCTATTCGATTTCTAGTTGTGGGGTCTTGAACGGCTACAGTTAAATAGATCTCCGGTCGTCCGTCACTTGAAAAGAATACTTCACTGATAGCCGAGGACTTTTCCGAGTTTATAGGGTTTTCAATTTTTGCTGGAGAGGAGGGGGAGGAATTGCCTTCTTGGAAAGCGATTTGATCGATGACGTTAGAATCAACATCTGCAACCTTTATTTCTTCGATAAAGGACTCTTTTTGCAAAAGTGTCTCTAAAATAATCTGACGTGACGTTTTATCTTTCCCGACGAGGGCGTAGGCACTCGTTGCCTTCGTAAGAATTAGACTGTTCTTAACATTTGAAATGAAGTCTTGCATTTCATGGGCAAGAACTGTCACCTGTTCAAAATTTTGTTCATAAATATCTTTTTCTAGATTTTGTCGCACAGATGTAAAACCTAAATACCCAAGAAAGAACAGAGGAAGAATGGACATGGTGATACCAAACAAGAGAAAATGAACTTTAATGCGCATCCACCAAGGAATTGAACTTTTTTTCAACATTTGGCCCCCATCGAATGGTTTCATCTCACACTGTTTAATAACCACGTGTTTACTCCTAGTGTAGCACGAGTTTACATATTTTTGTTTCCCTAAAAGGAGTTTTTACTAAAAAAAGGATGCAGACTTTTTACTCAGTCAACACCCTGGGCCTTTCAGCATTAGGTTAGTGTAAATGTTTTAATCGATTAAAGGACTCCCCATTTTCTTGTATAATCTAATTTAATGATGTACTCATCATTTTGGAAACCATGCTCACTCAGGACCCGAACAACGCCATTAAAATCGAAGGATTCCGTCTCCATCTGGACAAATCCTTTTCTTCCGGTAATTGCCCAATCGTCATGACCTTCGAGCAGAACCTCCATCATCTGGGCAATTCGCTCTAAACGATTCGCCAAGTAGTTTTTCCATTCCCTTACATTTTCAGGTCTAATATCTCTTCCCAGCGTCACCTCTGTGATGAGCTTATTTTCTTTGTTCTTTAGCCCTCGAAAGTTTTGGTGATATAAGTGAATTATTACTCTCTGTACACAGGTTTCATTGTTAATATTCATTGGTTCTGACTCCTTACTCTCAAATCGATCCTAATAATCTTTAAGTTGAACCTGTAAACAAACTTCCCTTTTTATCACCTTAACTATTTCACAAACACAGGTATGTGTAAAGAAAACTTGGGTAGCGCCAAGCCTTCAGGCGCAGGCGCTAGCCCTAGTTGCACTTATGCGCTGGCCAAGACTCGAACAGGACGTTCGAGGTTAGTAGCG
>DATKTE010000245.1:0-8392 GCA_035531295.1 Alphaproteobacteria bacterium | reverse complement strand
AGGAGAAAACTTATGCATCGACATCATCACCATCATAAAAACTTTCAAACACTTCGATTTAACCAACTTGATAGAATGAGGAACCTAAAATGTATACTTTTAAAAACGTGATTCAAACCCTTAAAATTACACCACTTATTTTCTTATTTTCATTTTTTCCCGCTCAAAGTTCTCCCACAAAAATATCAATCCTTCAAACCAGTGAGCATCCTGCTTTAAATCAAGCGCGCCAAGGCCTTGTGAAAGAGCTGGAAACTTTGGGATATAAAGAAGGAAAAAATCTGACTTTAGAGTATCAGTCAGCTCAGGGCAGTCCTGCTTTAGCTGTACAAATCGCCCAAAAATTTGCCTCAGAACACCCAGATCTTATTGTTGCAATTGCAACCCCTGCTGCCCAAGCTGCTTTTACAGCTACAAAAAATAAAGGTATTCCCGTTGTTTTTACCGCTGTTAGTGACCCCTTAGGAGCAAAACTTGTGACTAACCTAAAAACTCCAGAATCCCATGTAACGGGTGTCTCTGACTTTGTGAGCCCTGAACTCAAATTTAAGTTTTTTATGAAACTTAACCCCACCTTAAAAACATTAGGAATTGTTTATAATACGGGAGAAGATAATTCGACGGCGCTTAACAAGCTTATGGAAAAGGCTGCAGAGGAGGAGGGTTTAAAGCTTGTTCTAGCTGCAGCCTCTAAAACCAGTGATGTTATGGGAGCCAGTCAAAGTCTTTGTGGAAAGGTTGATGCCATCTTTATAAACAATGATAACACGGCCCTCTCGGCCTTCAAAAGTGTCGTACGTGCAGCTCAAGCATGTGGCATTCCCGCTTTTGTGAGCGATTTAGATGTGGTTGACCAAGGCGCTGCTGCAGCCCTCGGTCCCAATCAGTTTGAATTGGGGCGGCAAACAGCGCGCATGGTTGATTCTATTTTAAAACACCCAAAGGCGCCTCTTCCTGCTGTTGAGTTTCCAGAGAAAACGGAGGAGTTTGTGAAGGCTCCCTAGAGAACAGACCTTTCCCCCTTGTGGAAGAGGTCGCTGCGAAGTGACGGGTGAGGGGGGCGGTTCACATATTTTGTTGATTTACAAAAAAGGGCTGCTGTAGATGCAAGAATGATCTATGGTGGCCTTTAAGAGATTCAGGTATTGTGAAATAAAAATCAAAGAGGCACACCATGGCACAAAAGGGAGGTAAAGTTTTTTTAGACGTGAAAACGTCAGGTGGTCCATTTGAGCTCAATATCTTTAAAGGTGTCGAGCGGCTTTCAGATCTTTTTGAGTACACCCTTATCATGACGGCTAAAAGCCGAGACGTTGACTTCGATAGCCTCATGAAAAAACCAGCAACGGTTTCTGTGAAAGTGGGATCTCTTAACAGAACCTATAATGGGATTATAGGACGGTTTGAACAAGAGGGAACGCCTTTTAAGCCCCTTGATATGTCCAGTGTTTATAAGGCAACACTTTATCCAACCCTTTGGCTTTTAACCTTTTCAGGTCAATGCCGCATCTTTCAAAATAAATCCACCATGGATATTATTAAGGATGTTTTGGACGAAAACAAAATTACTTATTCTAATCAAGTTACCTCAGCAGGAATGCAAAAGCGCGATTTTTGCGTTCAATATAATGAGACAAATTTTAACTTTATTTCGCGTTTGATGGAAGAAGAGGGAATTTTTTATTTCTTTCAACAAACTCAGGGTAACCACACACTTGTGCTTGCAGATTCTATGGAAGGCCACCCCTATTGTCCGGACGCTTCATCCGTAAGCTATCATGATTCCGGGCCCCACGAGCCCTTTATGTTAAAAGTAAGTTCCTGCTTTATAAAGCAACGCATTGTCCCGCAGAGTAATACATTAAAAAGCTATAATTATCTAATGCCTAAAACGCCGCTTAAAGCCCAAGCGAAGGGAACGTCTGATGCGGGGGGAGGGGAGATCACCACTTATGATGAAATTTATGACCAACAAACCTATGGTGATGAACTTGTTAAAGTAAAACTCCAATCGGAAGAAACGCCGCAAAAAATGGTGGAAGGCGTATCACTCGTTCCTTTCTTTATCGCAGGGTATAAATTCACTTTGGAAAAACATCCTCGATCGGACGCGAATAAGACCTATGTACTTTATGAAGTCATTCATGAGGCGCGTGTTGTTCCAGAGGAAAAAGACGGTCCCATTTATAAAAATACTTATCAGGCATTCCCTGCGACAATTCCATTCAGACCCGCTCAAATAACTCATAAACCTAGGATTTATGGTACGCAAACCGCAAAAGTTACGGGCAAAGAGGGCGAAGAAATTTATACGGAAGAATATGGCCGTATCAAAGTTAAGTTTCATTGGGATCCTTCTGAAAAAGAAGATGATACGACCTCTTGCTGGATTCGTGTTGCAACCTTATGGTCCGGGCAGAAGTGGGGGACCTTATTTACGCCCCGTGTTGGCCATGAGGTTGTTGTCTCATTCATTGATGGGGATCCTGATAAACCTCTCGTCATAGGGTCCGTTTATAATGGAGAGAATAAACCTCCCTACCTGCCGCAGGAGCCAACAAAATCAACGATTAAGAGCCAGACCAGCAAGAAAGGAGATGAGCCCATTCCAGGGTATAACGAATTCCGCTTTGAAGATAAAAAGATGGCGGAAGAAATCTACATTCATGCACAAAAAGATTTTAAAATTGATGTCCAGAATAACCAGGACATCACGATCGTGGGGGGCAATCGTACGATCCTTCTAAAAGCTGAAGAAGAAGTGCAAGAGCAACGAGAAGGCACTCAAAGCAATGATAGTTTAAAACTGATAAATGGCAATAAATCTTTGCAAATCGTCAAAGGAAATTATTCAATTCAATTAGATGAAGGAAATATCACCGTTACCTGTGCCAAAGGAAACGTCAACTTTGATGTTAATGGGGATATATCTTTTAAGTGTACGGGTAATTTTAATGTGGATGCGGCACAAACTGTTTCCTTGAAAGCTGGGGCAACGGCGACAATGGAGGCAGGCGCGGACGCATCTGTGAAGGCAGGCGCTGCCATCGAAATTACTGCAGGAGCAACGGTGGCCGTTACGGGAGCTTTAATTACTTTGAATGGATAGACGAGCATGAGTGATGAAATTGAACAAGATATTTTAGAAGCTGAAGGGTCAATGGAAGGTGTTCTTGACGTGCAAGAGCCGCCTCCTTTCCAAAAAAAAAGATTTTTGGGTAAAAAAATTGATGGTCAGCTTCATGGTGTTTTAGAGCAGTATGGAGATAACGAACAGCTCTTATCCCATCAGTCTTTTGAGAAGGGAATCCTTCATGGAGAGTCTCGACGATATGAGGCTTCCCAGCAGCTCAAAGAAAAAATAAACTATAAGGACGGCGTTCCCCATGGACCCGCTGAATTTTATAAGAACGGATCTCCCCTCATGCAAACTAATTTTCATGAAGGAAAGCAGCATGGAATAACAACGTTTTATGATGAGGGAGGCCTGGTTCGCGCGCGTATTGAGTATGCGAATGGTCTCAAGCAGGGGACTTCAATCTCCTATGACCCCTTTGGCCGTGTGAAACGGGTTTTGCATTACCACCAAGGTCTTTTAGAGGGCCCCTCTCTGACCTATTATCCCAGTGGATCCCTTCTGGAATCAGGAGCCTACGCTCAAGGAAAGCGGGACGGGGAGTTCAGGTTCTTTTATGAAAATGGGATGGTCCACCAAGTTCTTGTTTACGATAAGGGCCGTCTTGTTCGCAAACCCCAATTTTATGATGCTCAAGGCCGCCCGACCTCTGCTGGAATTGAAAGATGAGCCTTGCGGTTGTTGGAGAGACATCCCTTATCCAATGTTCTTTTGGTCTGACGCCGTCTCCCTTAATTGTCCTTCCCGATCGAACCGTTATGGCCGAAGGAATGTTGATGGGAAACATTTCAGATTTCATACCGTTGGCTAATATTGAACCCTTTGGGGAGTGTATATCACTCGCTAATCCCGCAGTTGCAGCTGCAACAGCTGCCGCTGCAGGAGTTTTAACTCCTGCTCCTTGCATTCCCGCCACCGTTGCTCCTTGGGTTTCTGAAGCCTTGACGGTGCACGTGATGGGCTTCCCCGCTCTTGATCAAACAGCCATTCTGATGTGCACCTGGGCGGGGGTTATTCATATCGATGAGCCCGGGCAAGTTACAGTAATGGTGCCTTAAGGATCAGCAGTAAATACCTAGTTTTTTCTCGCGCTTTTGTTTCACGTGAAACAATTTTTATTCATTTCCTAACCCCTCGAAAACCCCATGAAAGTGCAAGATTTAACCAGTTTTTAACGGTTAATAGGGGAAAGTGGGATACATTAAGTAGGGCGATGAAATGATTTTACGATACACCTCTGAAATGAAAATGTATATTGTTTCGGCTCCTCTGGAGTCTCTGAATGAACTTAAGAAAAAAAGACTGGATTGCTTTGGAGCAAAGCTCCTCGCAAAGACGACCGGGGGACGTTTCCCACCGTCGTCTTCGCGAGCCCCCAATGGGGGCGTGGCGATCCAGAAACTTGAGTTCGGCGTTAGAAATAAAAAAAGCCAGGTAAATCAACCAGTTTGTCATCCTCGCGTAGGCGAGGATCCAGAAAAAGGCTAAGAAGAGAAGACATTTGTAATGAACAACAATAAAAGTGCCAAAGCACTATTTTATATAAATGGGGAAAATCGTTTCGTTTCAGAAGATTGCCTAGATCCTCGCCTACGCGAGGATGACAAGCTAGTGTGCCGTGAGTGCATCTACTATAACGAACTCAGGTTAGGTATGGTCGTGGGAGATTTTTTATGATCCTTCCCACCTTTGAAGATATACAAAAAGCCCACACGATGCTCAAAGGGGTTGTGATTGAAACGCCAACTGTTTATTCACCCTCTCTCTCAAGAGTCACAGCTGCAGAGGTTTATTTAAAATTAGAAAATTTCCAAGAAACTGGCTCCTTCAAAGAACGCGGGGCCTATGTCAAATTGAAGAGCCTCTCGCAAGGCGACCTGCAACGCGGTGTTATCGCGATGTCGGCTGGTAATCATGGTCAAGCGGTGGCCTTTCATGCTCAGAACTTGCACGTTCCTGCAACGATTGTTATGCCTCTTTTTACCCCTCCGACGAAAGTGGGAAATACGGAAAAATGGGGGGCTCGTGTTGTCCTTGCCGGTCAATCAGTTGATGAGTCTTATCAAGTTGCACGCGAGATCGCAGGCACCGAAAACCTTACGCTTATCCATCCCTATGATGACCCTGCAGTAATTGCTGGACAGGGGACGATTGGGATTGAAATGCTTGAGTCTTGCCCCGAGCTTGAGGTTCTGTTGGTTCCTCTTGGAGGAGGAGGACTTTGCTCTGGTATTGCTTTGGCGGCTAAGGCTTTAAAACCGCAGATCAAAATTTATGGAGTAGAGGTAGAAGGGTATGCTGCTATGTCTCACGCTTTATACGGAACGGTTGAGACACAAAAAAGGGGTGCGACTCTCGCCGATGGGATTGCGGTTAAGGTTCCAGGACAGCTTCCCCAAATGATTTTAAAGGACCATCTTGAAGGTATCATCGTTGTAACAGAAGAAGAAATTGAACACGCCGTTGATTTGTTTGCACGCAAACAAAATATTATTGCTGAAGGGGCAGGAGCCGTTGGCCTTTCGGCCCTTTTACATAATACTGCCCTTTTTAAAGAGAAAAAAGTTGGGATTGTGGTGAGCGGGGGGAATATCGATGCACGGATTATTTCAGCTATTATGATGCGGGGGCAAATTCATGAAGGATGCCTCACGCTTTTACGTATTGAAATTAATGACGTCCCCGGTGTTTTAGAGCAGGTGGCAGGGATCATTGCCCACCATCAAAGCAATGTTATAGAAGTAAAACATCAACGGCTTTTCTATGAAATTCCCATCAAAATGGCCGAGCTTGATATCATGATAGAAACTCGAGGCGCCGCGCATACGGATTTGATTGTGAAGGATTTGGAAGCGGCCGGATTTTCTGTAAGTCATCTTATGGGGGGAGGGGGGGATGGCGTGAGGAACTAAAGACCTGTATGTTAAGGGATGTATTTTGTTCATAATTATACTGCGGGTTGCATGGCCGTCAGCAATCTTATTTGCAGCAATACTTATTATTCTGACAATTAGGTTTGCCATAATATTGAGTTAGCTTTTGTTTATCTCCTGTCGAATGATTCCGGTCAAAGCTACCATTACAAATAGAGGTATCTCCTGAATCTGAAAAAGCAACATAAACATCGTAGATTATCAATTTACAGTTATCATCGGCATTAAAAGTTAAACAATGCTGCTTATCATCTCCCTTTGAGAAGGTAGCGCTGTTTCTCCATTCGCTGTTACAAGGATGGAGAAAGGGCAAGTACTCTTCCTCATCCTGATGCATTGCGATATGGTATGATATATTAGCTTTGTTTGTTACGCAAAACGTGCGCGACCAAATAGCCATTACCATGCTGGGCTGAATCAAAGTTAAAATCATAGCAAATCCAGGAAATCCTAATTTTTTAAAGGTTGATACATTTTTCATTAGCTACATACATCCTTCAATGATTGTTGCTTATTTACAGATTTTGTTTCTGTTAGTGCTTTCACACAAAATTCCTTCGCGGTTTTACAATGTGGAAGGCCATAATATAATTTATAGTTTAAAACCTGATTTGGATGAATATTTTTTATATTTTCAAATTCATGGGCAGTAACTGTTGTGTTTGTAATTGGATCTTGAGGATAAATACCAAGTTGATAGATCTCGGGCTCACAATCGCAATGTAAATAAAAATCATTACAATAGTACATTCCAGGATCTCCTTTAGGATACTCTGGGCTATTCTCTTTTTCACGTTGACACTTAAGGTCAAAACCCCACCAAGGTTTGTGAAAGATAGCTTGGAAATGAAAAGGATACCCCGATATGTTTTGAACGCATACGGTTACTGGATAAGTTGTGTCAGCGATTAAAACAGAGGATTGACTATAGACTAAAATCAAAGCTAACCCCAAAAACCCTAATTTGCCTAAAGTTAATATCTTAGCCATTTTCTCCACGCTTTCCGAAAGACTTGAGCATGGAGTCAGCTTATCAAGAATATGTTAGTAAAGGATTAAAGCGTAAAGGAAAAATCATTCACCAGCATGCCGGGGACAGAAATTCCACCAAGACTACGCTCTCCGTAGCTGAAAACGGCTGGGATAAGTTGTGTCTTTTCGCCCAAAGCTTCAAGCCCGTTCCCCCAAAAATGGTACAAGGTTTCATCAAAGCGCATATCTTGAATGGGACTCACAATTTGGCCATTTTCAACCCAAAAACACCCATATCGGGTCATGCCCGTGATGCGACCATGCTGGAGATCGCTCCAATTTAAATAATGGAGGTTGGAGATGTATAAACCTGTTCCAAGCTCGGAAAGTATTTTTTCTTCCTTTAAACGACCGGGATGAACCCTCGGCGAGCGCAACGTTTCATGGGCATTGGCTGCGTTTGATTGAAGATTATATTCTTGAGCTGTTCGTTGGTTAATCAGGGTAGACATAAGTTTTCCCTCTTTGATCAGCGATACATGAAGAGGGGATATCTCGCCAAATTCATTAAACCGTGGAACGAGTCCTTGATTGAAATTCTCCTCAAGAGTAAAGAGGGGAGATAAACTTGCCTTTCCTTCAGAGAGCTTTTTGAGGGGAGAGTTGCCTTGCATCAGCGCCCCTCCGCTGATTCCACGCCAAGTAAAGACCCTTAGAAATTCAGCGACTGCTGCAGGTGCAAAATACACTCGGTACTTGCCGGGAGACAGTTTCTTGGGGGTTGCTTCAAGGCTTTTTAATTGCTCTATGGCTTGCCCAAGATTCATGGAGTATGCGGCATCAACCCATTCAGTGCCTGCGTATGTTGCTTTGATAGCTTTTTGGGATGGTGTGTAAAGGGAATAATCAATGTAAAAATTTTCCGTCGAAAACCAATGGGACTGTCCTTTTGAATTCATATAGGCCCGCATGAGAATGCCGGAAGTAAATAGCCCGGCCAAATCCACGGATTTTGCAGGTGTAAGCAAAGCTTCTGTCAATTGCTCAACAGGCGGAATGCGGCCATAGTGATCCTCTTCACTGCTTGCTCCTGCTTCAGGAAACACAACATAGGGATCTTCAGGTAAAGTGAGGCATTCTTCACGACAACGCTTTAAGGCTGTGTGAGCATAAGCTAAATCGACCTCAAGATTCCCGGTGATGGGAAAAGTTATCTCTGTACTGTGCTTTCCAGAGATAAAATTCATGGTCAAATAACCTTGCTTGATATCTGTTGCTTGGCGAACTTTAGATTGGCTGAGCCTTATAAATAAGGATTCTTCTCCTGAATAGGATAAGGTCAGATGTTCAT
>DATKTE010000244.1:0-4240 GCA_035531295.1 Alphaproteobacteria bacterium | reverse complement strand
AATCCAACTTTTCCCATGAAAATCCCCCATCAGGATCAGGATTTCGACCAAAGTGGCCATAGGCCGCTGTACGAGTATAAATGGGCTTATTAAGATTTAATCTTTCCCGGATACCCTTTGGGGTTAAGTCCAAAAGTTCTAGTAAAATGCAAACTAGACGGGCATCAGAGATTAACCCTGTTCCGTGTGTGTTTAGGTATAAAGATGTGGGATCGGCACGGCCTATCGCATAGGAGAGTTGCAGGGTACACCGCTCCGCAAGCCCTGCTGCCACGACATTTTTTGCAATATAGCGCGCCATGTAGGCTGCAGATCTATCAACTTTTGTGGGGTCTTTCCCTGAAAATGCCCCGCCCCCATGAGGGGCCATGCCACCATAAGTATCGACAATAATCTTCCGCCCTGTAAAACCGATGTCACTTTCAGGCCCGCCAATAACAAATCGTCCTGTGGGATTGACTAGATAAGATTCTTCTCCACAAAACCATCCTTCAGGAAGGATTTGTTCAACATAAGGACGAATAAGCGCTTTTATATCTTCGGAATTTAGACCTTCCCTATGTTGCAATGACACAACAATGGAAGTTATTCCAACGGGCTGATGATCTACATATTTCACAGAAAATTGACACTTCCCATCCGGGCCCAGCTGAGGCAAAAGGCCTTTCTTTCGAAAGGTCGCTAAAGTATGCAAAAGCGTTTGTGCTAAATAGAGAGGCGTCGGCATCAGAGCTTCATTTTCACGAGTTGCGTAGCCAAACATCATGCCTTGATCGCCCGCGCCCTCATTGTCACCTAGTCCTTGAATAATATCAGAGGATTGAGCCTTAAGGCTGACTTCAATGTTCACAGTACGCCAATCAAAGCTTGGCTCTTCATAGCCTATATCACGGATACGCGCCCGAACAACTTCTTCTATTTGCTTACGCGCAAGCAAAGAGAGATCACTCACCTCTCCCAAAATAAGAACACGACCTGGGGCGACAACGACTTCAATGGCCGTACGAGCGTTAGAATCTTTTGTTAGGTAAGCATCTAGAATCGCGTCCGATATCTGATCGCAGACTTTATCTGGATGCCCCTCGGTAACGGATTCACTTGTGAAAATAAAGCTATTCATCTCGCCTTGTCTTTAAAGAAAAGATCCAAGCCAATGCAAACATAACCATAATCAAACCGAGCGTTATCCAATCTCCCCAACGGGCATAAGGAGGAACAATGCGAGTTGGAGCGGGAAGGTCGACATCGAGAATCCCTTTTTTACTCAAATGTAAGCTTCCAATATTTCGGCCATAGCCATCAAAGACAGCTGAAACACCAGAATTTGCCGAACGTACGAGTGGTACTCCTTCTTCGATAGCACGAAAACGCGCCATTTCTAGATGCTGATAAGGACCTGATGTATTCCCATACCATGCATCATTTGTAATATTTATCATCCATCCAGGGCGATTTTGAGTTGGGTTAATAACGGCTGTTGGGAAGATAACTTCGTAACATACGAGACCGCTAAAGGGAGGCAATCCTTTGGGAAGAGGAATGGATTGGGGTCCGGGGCCTGCTGAAAAATCTACACTTCCAGCAGTAATTTTTTTAAGAGATCCTTTTCCAAATAAGGCATCCAGAGTTTTTCTAATTGGTAGGTATTCTCCAAAAGGGACTAGATGGGCTTTATCATAAGCCGTAACAATGTTCCCTTGATCGTCTAGCACAAGAAGACTATTCCAAACTTCAAGTGGAGTCTTTTCTGAAGGGGTACGCCTAATGGCTCCTGTGAACAATAGGGCATCTTTTGGAATGACTGCAGCGATCCGCCAACAAAGATCAGGCTCTTGTTCTAAGAAAAAAGGAACAGCAGATTCTGGCCATATAATTGCTTTAAGCGGCACGCGCGAGGGAGCAGCAGTCATGATTAAAAGTTTCTGAAAATTGTTTTCCCTTTGCACAGGATCCCATTTCAAAGTTTGGGGTATGTTCGGTTGAACGAGTCGGATGAGCAGAGAAGGAGAAGGTAAAACATCCGGATGATCAAGGCGCCCCTTCCCCCAAACCCAACAGAGAATGGCAATAAGATAAACACTGAGGGCGATGTCTCTTTCAAAAGCGCGTGCACCAAAAAGATATCCCAAGGTTACAGCCATTAGGAGAGTGAGAAGGCTTAGGCCATAAACACCTGCAAGCGAAGCCGCTTGCGTCATCTCCGGGCTAAAAGCCCAGGCATAGCCTTCTAGATTCCAGGGAAAACCTGTAAATATATGACCTCTTATCCATTCCATCCCCACCCAAATGGCGGCAAAGGCAAAAGCTCGACTAATACCTTTATAGGGCCAGAGTTTTACCCCCATAAAAGAGATTCCTGTAAAAATCGCAAGAATGGCGGGAACCCCAAAAAGAGCGAAAGGAATAAGCCACCAAAAAGCGGCCAAATCGACGGTTAGAGCATGGGCAATCCAATACAATCCCGCCGTAAAATGGCCGAGGCCAAACCACCAGCCCAGCAAAAAGATTTTTAGAAATGAAGATCTATTTTCTATGTCTCGATCAAGAAAAAACCATATCCCGCTTAAAGAAAGGAGGAGGGCTGGAAAAATAAAGAGAGGAGGATAAGCGAGAGCGCCAATCGCTCCTAAAACCAGAACGATTCCACGTTGGGACCAAGGTTTAAGTATGAGCGGATGAAACTCCTTGGGCTTATGTCCATGATATTTTCTTTTCCGTCGGGCTTCACCCGCCGAAGCCTTATCGACTTTTGCCAAGCCTTCGTCGGATTTCCAGCCTTTTTCATCCCCAAGCTTACTCATCGGGGTGTACGGAGGTGGGAAGTCCATGAATCCCCACACGTTTAATACGTCTTGAATCAGCCTCAATAATCTCAAACTCAACACCTGAAGGGTGAGTGATCAGTTCTCCTCGCCGGGGGACACGGTCTGTTAGATGCAGCACAAGTCCACCAATTGTATCAATATCGTCTTCTTTTTCTTCTTCTGTTCGAAGAGATCCAATTTTTTCCTCTAATTCCTCAATATCCATTCGCCCATCCACAACCACAACACCATCGGGTCTACGAACAAATTGAGGAGCTGTGTTTAAGTGTGCAACGTCTTGAATATCACCCACAATTTCTTCAACCAAGTCACTAATGGTTACAAGCCCATCCACTCCCCCATATTCATCAACGACGAGAGAAATTTTCTCTCCCGTTGAACGCATTTTCAGAAGTAAATCTAGGATACGCATAGAGGGAGAAATAAAATCAATTTTATGCAGATGATCCTGAAATTTAAAGGTTTTCTGTGTCGCATCTAAAAGGTCACGCAAATGAATGTAGCCTGAAATATCATCTAAGGTTTGACGATAGACAAGAAGACGCATGACTTTTCTGGATTTAAATATGCTTTTAACATCGGCTAAAGAACTATCATAGGGAACAGCAATTATCTCGGCTCGTGGAATCATGAGGTCTTTTGCGGTGAGATCACGTAAATTAAGAATATTTGTGAGCATTTCTCTTTCATCAGGCGCAAGGGAGGCGTCCGCAATTTTCTCTTCTTCAATCAGTTCTTCAAGGGTTTCCCTTAAAGATCCTTCACCCTCTTTCTTTTTAAAAAGCGAGCGAAAAAAACCCATAAACTCTTTCATTTATCCTCATAAGGGTTGTTAATATGGAGACCCTTTAAAATTCGAATTTCTATGTCTTCCATTTCTTTGGCCTCCTCTTCATTTTCATGATCATACCCTAAAAGATGTAAAAAACCATGGATAATCAGATGAAGGCTGTGATGAAGGAAAGGAATTCCACTTGTCTCTGCTTCTCGCATAGTTGTTTCATAGGCGAGAATGATATCACCGAGCTCTCCTTGTTCTTCAGATGGAAAGGACAGAACATTTGTAGGTTTATCCATTTTGCGAAAGGTTTTATTAAGTACATGCACCTCCTCATCACTTGAAAGAACCACGCTGACTTCTGTTTCAGAAAAATCTTTTCCTAAGAGTTCTGCTGTTTTTTCAAAGGCACAAGATACTTCTTTTTTCCAAGAAGGGACTCGTTTCGTCCATATCTTATCTTGCAGGATAAGGTTAACGATGGGTCTTTTTGTGCTCATATGCCCTAACAATTCGTGATACTAAGGGATGTCTCACAACATCTCGCTCTGTAAAATTAATAAACCCAACGCCCTTAACCCCTTGAAGCGTATCGATTGCATCCTGAAGACCAGACGGTACCCCTTTAGGTAAATCG
>DATKTE010000243.1:0-7003 GCA_035531295.1 Alphaproteobacteria bacterium | reverse complement strand
CTTCCCATTTTCGAAAGTATCCCCACCTCTCCCCAGACGTGTCATCCTTGGGCTAGAAAAGTCTTGTTTTTCGTATGAAAAACAATGACTTTTCTTGACCCGAGGATCTTGTGGCCAGAGAGATCCTCGGCCAAGAAATGCTAATGTTTTCTTTTGGAAAACAAAGCATTTCTTGCCTAGGATGACACAGCTGGGTTGGTTATTACTTTTTCTCAAAAGCTTCCTCCTTCTCCAACAACTCAAGCCACCTTTCTTCCTTATGGTGGAGGTCATGGCGAGCGGTCTGAAGGTCCCCAGTTGCTTGCTCAAATGCCTTAGGATCGCGCTGATACAAGGAATGATCCGAAAGTGTTTCTTCTAACTGTGCAACTTTTTGATTCAAAATCTCAATCTCTTGGGGGAGAAGTGAAAGTTCCCGTTCTTCCTTATAACTTAGCTTTTCTCGTATCTTTGGCTTTTCTGTGACGGAAGCTCTCTTTTTATCAGCTTTCGGCGTGGGAGGCGGGCTGTGTTGGGCAGCGTAATCTGTATACCCTCCCACATACATTTGAATATGTCCTTCTTTTTCAAAGGCCAAAATATGAGTGGTTGTGCGGTCTAAAAAGTCTCGATCATGGCTTACTAAGAGCAGAGTTCCTTGATAATCTGCCAAATATTCTTGCAGTAAATCCAGTGTTTCCATGTCTAAATCATTCGTTGGCTCATCGAGGACCAAAAAATTACTTGGCTTTGCTAATATCTTTGCAAGAAGAAGACGGTTGCGTTCGCCACCAGAAAGATTCTTCAAAGGTGTCAAAGCTTGCTTGCGATCAAAAAGGAAATCCTGCAAATAGCCCATGACATGGCGGGGTTCGCCCTGGACAATAACTTGATCTCCTCCTTGCTCACACAAGGTTTGCCATGGGTTGAGTGTTAAATCGAGTGAAGCTTGGGTCTGTTCAAAAACGGCAAGATCTAGGTTTTTAGCCCGTCGAATATGCCCTTGATCCGGCGTGAGCTCGCCAAGGAGAAGCTTTATAAGTGTTGTTTTCCCTGATCCATTCGGACCAATTATCCCAATGCGATCTCCCCTTAAAATACGACAAGAAAAGTCTTTGATAATAGGTTTATCTTGGAAGCTTTTAAACACATGCTTAGCTTCAAGCACAAGCTTGCTGCCGATCGATGTTTCTTGAGAGGTCAAAGTAATCCCCCCTTGAGGCCCTTGGTGTTGCTTTCGTTCCTGCCTCAACGCGAGAAGATTCCGCAGTCGCCCCATATTGCGCCTTCTGCGGGCCGTTACCCCTCGGTGAAGCCACTCTGTTTCTTGAGCAATTTTTTGGGAAAGCTTTTCTTGGGTTCTGGTTTCATGATCAATGATATCCTCAGCCCATTCCTCAAAGAACGGATAACCTTTCTCAAGGAATCTGAGGCGACCCCGATCAAGCCAAAAAGTTCTTTGAGAAAGTTTGGAAAGAAAAGTTCTGTCATGGCTGATCATAAGGATGGCCCCTGTGAAAGCTTTTAAGGTGTCTTCAAGCCATTCAATGGTGATGAGATCCATATGGTTAGTGGGTTCATCAAGGAGTAAGACGTCTGGTTTTCCAACGAGAGCCTTGGCTAACATAACACGTCGAGATTCTCCCCCTGAAAGATTTGACAGTAATTTCTGAGGGTCGACCTCTAAATGGCTCATCGTTTCCTCAAGAACGTAGGTTTCTACATCCTTTTTTACATGTTTTTTTAAAAATTCGAATGCGGAAATTGGTTCAGAGGGAGCCAGAGATTGATCGAGAATCCCAATTTCAAGTCCTGGTTTTGCATACCGATCCCCTTTATCAAGCTCTAGGGTTCCTGCAAGCACTTTAAGAAGAGTTGATTTCCCGCTCCCATTCCGACCCACAAGGCACACGCGATCGCGGGGGAAAAGTGAAAGGGAGGCATCATCCAGAATATCCCGGGCCCCAAAGGCCAGATGAGCGTTATTGAGGGCAAGAAGTGGTGGTGTTGTGTTCATAGGCAATTTTTAGGTGGAGAAGAGTAAGAGTGCAAGATCTAATTAAACCTAGCTTTTGGCTTGCGCATACATATTTTATTACACACAAAAAAATCCTAGGCACTTTTGATGCCTAGGATTGCTTTAAGGTAACAACGAAAGTTGTTTATGAGCGGCTAAACCAGCTGCCAATTGAGCTTTTGATATATCCACCGACTGCTAATGGAGCGTTCACAACCTGTGAAACTTTGTTGCCCATCCATGTGCGATATCCAACGTGATTAAGGTCAAACTCAGCCTTTTCAGGGCTCAAAGCTTCTGCTTTATTATGCCCATGATTGTGATTTTCCAAAGACCCAAACCCTGCTTTTGAAGCAAGTTTCACTGACTGACCAATGTGTTTAAAGCCAGTAAAATACCCAAAAAGCCAGTTTGTTCCTAATGAAACCATAGGCACAATATCATTTTTACGCCAGATGCGGAAGATATCATTACCTTCGAATAACTTTTCCATTTGCTTTGCTCCCTTGTGGTCTAGGACCCTTGGAGAGGAGTAAGTTACCAACTTAATTTTATCCGCGCCTAAATTTTTCTTAATATCGAAAGCACCAAGAGTCGCAAGTGCTCCTCCTAAGCTATGGCCCGTTACCAAGACTTCTACATCTTTGATCGTTTTGCCGTGGTTGCTAAGCAGGATTTCGATACAATCCATCATTGATTCACGACTTTGCATGTAACGATTGTTAAATCCTCCATGCACATAACCATCGATTCCCAATTCAGCGTTTAGCGTTTTTCCAGCCAACAAATTAGCTTCCGTAAAATCTTCCACAGATTCACTGCCATGATAAGAAAGAGTAATGCGAGCTTTTCCATCTATTTCTGAATAAGTTACCATACCTGCTGGTACATGACCGTGTTCAGTGGATGTTGCACTAAAGGTAATAATATCATGACCCTGAGCTTCTAAGCTCTCACGTTCTGAAGCATCCATACGCGCTGTGATAGGCGTTGACTTTGATTTTAAGGCAACAAGATCGAGCTCATTATAAGCTGCATCGGCAGCACTAGCCGCGTCCGCAACAAGCTTGCCACGATGTTGAATTGAAATAAATGATTGCCCCAGATCCTGATCAAACATCATAGATTGGCCCAATAGATCGATTTCAGCATTTGCAGCTGACACAACTACTGTGGACATTAATAACAACTTAAATAATTTCATTTTTACCACCATTCTACAAACCAACTTAAAACCATATTATGATTGGTTAACTAACATATAATAACTTTTTCTAAAAAGTCAAGATTAGTTTACAAAAATAACTTTTTATGAATTAATTTGTTTCTTAATATCCTTTATATAGGAGCGTTTACTTATTTTGCCACAAGAAAGTTAGTATTCAGGCAATATAAAAATGCATATCAGGTATGCAATAATTATCCTTGATTAACATAATTTATATACTATGTATAGATAAGTTAAAAAGTTTTTTAGATTGGTGGTATATATGTCCATAAAATTAATGAATAATAGTATAAAGTTATTAAGCCTCGTGCTAATGAGTAGCGCTTGTGCTTATGGTGCGCCTTCATATGAGGATTGTATTCCCGAAGGTATTGATATTGTAAAGAAAGTTAAAATAAAGGGTAGTTTGAAAAGGGTCGTCGATCACAAAGCGGTCATCGGTGCAAATTCTGTTAAGCATAAAGGGCACGGCGTTAAAGTTTTCGTATTTGATAGTGCTTATGATCCTTATAGTGATGTTAAAAACATGTCGGAAAGTTTCATGGCAACATTGCCTGCAGAGGGCTCACCCGAGGCTCTTAAGCGGCGGGCAGCCGCTCAAGGTAAAGGCCATAATCATGCTAACCACGTTACAAGTACTATAGCAGGGCCGGAAGGTATTGCGCCTGAAGCAGAAGTACATGTTATCGATTTTAAGCATGATCCTGCTCTTAAAGACGCGATCACCTACGATGATAAATTTGTAGCTGCAATTGATAAAGTGATCGCATCTAAAAAGCGGGAACAAGCACTTTTTGAACAAAATACAGATGAAACAAAGGAGTTCAATTCACACACCTTTGTTAATATCTCTATGCGATTAACTCATGGAGATGCTGCGATCTCTGAGCGCGTACAGAAGGCCCTCTTAACGGCTGCACTCCAGCATGGCATTGGCTTTGTTAAAAGTGGTGGTAACGATGGTGAAACAACCGGCGATACACCCTATACACGGAGTCTTGCTGAGCTTTTAGTAAAGATGAATGGCGGTATGCGTATAGCTGTGAGTTCCAAGTATGGTAAGAATGGCAGAGAAGTAATAAGTAATTTCAGTAATAAAGCAGGTATTGCTAAAGAGTTCACTCTTACTGCTCCTGGTGAGGATATTCTCGCTCATGGTGCTAATAATGAACCCGTACCCATGTCGGGAACTTCTATGGCAGCTCCTTCTGTGACAGGAGCAGCGGCTAATCTAGCATCAGCGAATCCCCAATTAACAACAGCAGAAGTCTTTAGTCTTATGGATCGCACCGCGCGTAAGGAATCACTGGATGGACAGCAACTTGATGAAAATCAATATGGCCATGGTGTGATTCAGGTGAAAGACGCCAACGCTCGTGGAAAAAAAGAGAGAGATATGTTTTTCTCCCTACCCATGGATGAAGAGCAAGATTTAACAAATCTTCAAGCTGACGAGGACGGGATTTACGAAATTCCATATGAAGAGCCAGCACCTGTTGTTAAGCTTAAAGAAGAGCCAAAGAAGGTAGCTGCGCCTGCCGCAAAGAAGGTTGTGGCTACGGAGCCCGCTCAAAAGGCAGCTCCTAAGTCAATAGCGGCAAAGGCAGTGGGTGTCGTAAAAACAATTGCTAGTGCTGGTGTTAATGTGGCTAAAACAGCTTACTATGTTGCCTCTAGTGCTGTTAAAGCAGCAGGTTCTTGGTTCGGCTACTAAACTAATTCATCAAAACTGAATTGACGTGGCTCACTGAATCATCTGTTTTATCCCTCTGGCTTTATAGAGTCGGGGGGATAAGCATTGTTAGTGGAGCAAGTTGCCTTCGGGTATCATCGTTAAGAGCTCTATAAGGTTGCTTGAATTTTAGGCAATCTTCTTTCGTAAATGCGATGCCAGGTATGCGAAAATTCTATGTGCATTTTAATGACAGAATGTGTATACCCATACTAACTTAATATTTTTATAAAGGTGGTTATAATGAAAAATTATAAGTATTTCTTAATGGTAACAACGATTGTTTCATCCTTGGTACCGTTCTCACTTTCAGCAGTTACCCCCGATGAATTGGTTGAAGTAATTGAAAGAAGTCGTGTCGCCTGTTGTGCTCCTAAATCAATCGAGGCAACTGATAATGGATGGTTTTCATCGTTTCGTAAATCAGCTGGAAATGCGATGCGTTGGGCTGGTGATCAAATGCGAGTCGAAGAAACAAAGACAGGCGCGGGTAAGTTGAAGGAAGCTGCGAAAGAAGCTATGGCAACTGCAGCTACAGCAAAAGTAGGTTTTTCTGTAAAGGCATCAATCTTCAATCCATTGGGCAATGCCATGCGTTGGGCGGGTCAGAGAATCAAAGGTGGTGAAGAAACGCAAAAGCAAATGCGTACTATCGTCAATAACTTAGGGCTTAACAAAAGCGCAAAAGATGCTGACATCGCGGATGCTTTGAGAACCGCAGCAGCGGGAATTATTAAAACTGATGTTACTAACTCTGCTCCTGAAGATTTCTTGGAAGTGGTTAAGGGTCTTAATAATCGTGGGCACTCAACGAAGTCTATAGATGCTCTTGGGATCTTTGTAGAAGAGTTAGTATTGGATAAAGTTATGAACACTCCTACTAAAAACTTCGCTGAGTTTGCTAATTCTTTTAAGCAAAATGAGATTGGAGCTCTTCAAAACATCACACCAGTTAGAATGGCAACGACTGCTGCAAAGCATCAAGCCATGTTAGACTATCTAGAGGCTGCTTACGATAAGGCAAAGGCTCAGGTTTCTTTAAACTAGAAACAAGTGATTGCCCCGGCATCTTAAGTTTAATTAAATAAAGAATATTTTTAGGGGCTATACTTGAAATTTAAAGTATAGCCCCTACCTATATGTTGTATGTTCATTGTTTGTGAGGTTGTTATGTTCAAAAAAATTTCGTATTTAACCAGTGTTTCTATATTAGCTAGTGTAGTCATGGGTACTGCAAGTTATGCAGTTCATGAAGAAGAACTCGGTGAAATCATTACCAGATTTAATTCTCAGCCGAAAGCTGTAAGGTCATCTGCAGAGAAAGAAGCTCCTAAAGAAGACGCAAGTTGGTGGAGCTATGCAGCTTCCGTTGGTTCAGTTTTAAAACCTGCTGCAAATAGTCTTGGAAAGGCTGTACGCTGGGGTGGAGACCAGCTCCGAGGTGATACGGTTATGGGAGATTTACTAGCCGAAAAAGGATTAGGGATTGCCTCTCAATATGGTGGAAGTTCGACGAAGGATATTTTGAACAAAGTCGGCGAGAAAGAAGGTAATTCTACTTCCGCTCGTCAGACCTGTGGAAATGCTGTGCGGTGGATTGGGGCTTGCCTCGTAGAGGAAACGCCGACTCTCGAAAGAGCTCTTAGACAATTTTGGATTGACATGAGGGAAGCTGATGAGCCTGATCAAGCTTTGACAAGCACAGCTAGTGCTCTTTACCTCTATAAAGATCAGATTGGAGGAGTAGCTGGTGTTAAGACGGCTTATCGTAAATTTGTAAAAGCATGGAACTCAGATAGTTGGACTGTGCATTCT
The DNA here is from genome assembly GCA_035531295.1 of Alphaproteobacteria bacterium. Taxonomy (GTDB): domain Bacteria; phylum Pseudomonadota; class Alphaproteobacteria; order UBA9655; family UBA9655; genus UBA9655. The sequence continues at coordinate 232 of DATKTE010000243.1, read as the reverse complement.
ACCGATGCTGAAAAAATTCACGAATCCTTTGTTAGAGGGCTGATAAGAGGATTTGTTAAAGATAAGAAAAATGTCAATAATTTTGCTGAGATGGGTGCGTACCTGAAAGCTTTTGGTATAGATTACGAAAATCTTCCTATAACCAAGACGATTACCGCAGAGTCCGTCGCTGAAAAGGGTGAAAATGTTAAAGATGTGACCTTGCGAAGAATAGAAGAAGCACGCCAAAAAG